>DASTZT010000794.1:0-3859 GCA_035764225.1 Ktedonobacteraceae bacterium | reverse complement strand
AACCCCGATGTTGCTTTTGGTCCCGTCTGCATCGAGACGCAGAAGCAGGTTCCGCCTGCCTGCCCACAATTCACAGCAACAATGAAGGCATCCTCGCGGCGCGCTTGATAGGCCGGATCAATATATGGGCCTTGCAGAAAGACCTTATCTTGAATAGCGATAGCATGCAGTTCGCACGAGCGAACGCCAATAAAAGCATATTTGGGAGGCTCAGTGTTTTCTGGAGTCACCTGGAAAGCATTGCCTTCTCGTCTAGCCTGCCAAAAACGCAGGACGGGAGGATGCAAAAACCGTTTCCAGGAGTGCGGGCCAACGGCATAGCCAAATAACGCCTGATCGCTGCGACGCTTCAGGCGATATGTGCCGCCTTCCTGTTCGTCCGTGTAGCCAATGGGCAATTCAGTCACCGAACTCAGATGATGATAGACAATGGCTCCCTCGCGAATGGTCGGCCCCATCACCTGATAGCCTTTGCTCTTGAGCGCATCGAGCAACTGTTGGAAGTGCTCCCGCTCAAGGATGGCGTGTTCGTGAAGCGAGAGAGATGGTGCTGTCATAGCTTGTAACCTGCTGTTAGAACCGGCTTGATGACCATTCTCAGACCCATTTACAGCATAGAATCTCCTCATAACTCCTGGCATTACCCCGCATTACAAAATGGTAAACAGGCTCTACAAGTGTAAGGCGTTGAGCAAAGAGAGCGCCACCAGAATACGATTGAGCATGATCTATTCCTTTCCTTGCAAGCCTCCTCAGAGAGGACGATGGCCTGGGGGGTTGCTAAATGGTTGGCGCAGCATACGGGCTTCCAGGTATACAACAACTCTATCTGAGGCGCTGACCTCAGTTGATGATTAACGCTGCGTCTATGCCAAGCGCCTCCTCAAGCTCAACACGGCGGACAGCGCGAAGACGCCGCAGCTCTGTCCAGAGCGTGCGCAACTGACTGCTGATAGCACGCATACGCTCCTTTGCTGTCCGATCCTTCGTGGGATGCTGAGCAAGCTGCGTGAGCAATTCATGCTGTTCATCCACCAGTCTTGCGATGGCAGTCAGTATGCCTTCCTGTCCTCTAGTGCTTTCTAGCGTGTCTTCGATAAGGTATCCCTCATAGGGATAGGGTTCGTTTCGTATCGCTCTGGCGATCATAAGGATTCCTCCTTGGTAAGCAGCAAGCATCATCGCTTGCCGCTTGCATCTTTTGTTGAGTTAGTTCGGGAGGCTCTGGCCCCATTGCCTGTCCTGATCTCGTTCTTGTTCTTCATTCTAGTGGCTCCAGGTTACAGCAGAAGTAATAGAGGATCACTTTAAGGTAACGATGGGCAAGGAAACCTGAAAGCTGCCAGAATTGCCTACCCATAGGCTAGCTTGCAGTTAGGATGCGTTGTTACGGTTTCGTAACTCAGGGTAATCGTTCTGCTAAGCCCTCTGGTCTATGCTCCTGGTAGGAAGAAGAGATCAAATGCGTTCCCTAGAGGCCGCGCTTTTGGCATTAAAATTGAAGGAGTGCCCCATGATTACTCGCATTTTGGTCCCGCTTGATGGGACGCCGCTGGCAGAAGTGGCATTGGATGCTGCAACGCTGCTGGCAAGGCGTTTTGACGCAGAGGTTGTTATCCTGCGGGTAGCGCCAGACCTGGCAACAGAAACAGAGGTATTTGCCAATGGCTCCACATCCGACGTCGAAACCTATCTTTCTCAAGTAGCGCATTGGCTCAAAGAAGAAGGGGATGTGGCCTACTCTGTCTTGCGCTTTGATGCTCCTGCTGAAGGGATCGCCAATCAGGTAGCGTTGGACAAGGCGGACCTGATTGTGATGACGACGCATGGGCGCAAGGGCCTGGATGCGCTGCTTCATCCCAGTGTCACCTGGGAAGTCTTCCAGCGAACAAACGCCCCCGTTCTGGTTTGCAAGTGTGAAGGGAGTGATGACCAGGAGCATCCCTCAGTGCAATTACCTGAGTTTATGACTGACCCCTCGGTGCCCATCATGGTGCCGTTGGATGGTTCCGCTGAGGCAGAAAGCTCCTTGCCGCTTGCACAGCAGTTGGCCTCCATCTTTGGCAATCCGCTCGTGTTGATTCGGGTGGTTAGTCAACAGCCCCTTTTCCCGGTAGGACCAGTCCCTACACCCATTCCAGTGGGAGCGCTGGAACGAGCCAGCCAGGAGGCGCAGGAGTATTTGGAGCGCAAACGTCTTGAAGTGGCTCAGGCTGGATTGCAGGTAGAGACGGTCAATACGTTAGGACCACCTTCACACATGCTTGAGATGTATGCGCGAGCACACAAGGTGGGCCTGGTGGTCATCGCCTCGCATGGACGTGGCTTGATGGGCCAGCTTGCGCTGGGAAGTATTGCCAGGCATCTGCTGGTCCATCTGCCGGGGCCGGTACTGCTCGTCCGTCGCCCGACTGCTCATGGCAAGAGTAAGCCAGTAGAGGCGCTCGCGCAGACACCAGCAGGCTTGAAATAAATAAGGACAGCCACAAGCGAGCGTGCCTACCCTCTCGTTGGGTAGGGCACGCTCGCTTGTGGCTGTCCTGCTCTAAGATGCCCCGGCCAGCAGCGTAATCATGATGATGAAAAAGAGAATAAGGATCGGGATACCAATCAGAAAGAGGGTTGCCAGGAATCGATACATATGATCGTCGGCAGGTTCAGTGGTGTCGGCTGTTGTGGCAGTGTCGCTGGTGGTGGAGCGTGGAAGCGTTTCGGACATGACCTTCCTCCGTTGCAGTGCTAATGAGCGCGCAAGCGCCCGCGACAAGGCTTTGAAAAGCAGCATAGAAGGCATGCGTTATCCGCGCCGTTACTGTTAGTAAAAAATATATGACAAGGTTTCTCTCATTTCCCTGAATGCAACATTTCAATTGAGAATACATCTCGCTGCCCAACATGCCTGTTACCTCTTTGTAACCCTCCGCTATGTGCCCATTCACTCTCGTCTTCTACACTCTCCTCGTAATAACGGCAGGCTTTCATGTGGATTGTCTTTCTTCCTCGAAAGAGGCAGTTATTATGCAAGCTTCTCCCTCAACGCTCCTGAAGCGGCTATCTATTCCTGGGCAAGGCTTAACCAGCGCTGAAGCGCAGGAACGATTGGAAACGGCAGGCCCTAATGAGCCGGCCCCGGTGCAGCGCACTACGCTGTTGCGCCAGCTTTTACTCTTTTTTACCAACCCCCTGGTCCTCATTCTATTGATTGCCAGCATCATTGCTGGCGTGCTTGGGGAAGTGGTCAATGCCATCATTATTGTTATCATGGTCCTGTTGAGCGTAGCGCTCAATTTTGTCCAGACGGCTCGTTCACAGCAGGCCGCTGACCGTCTGCGCGCTCAGGTTGCGCCGACAGCCACTGTGCGCCGCGATGGTGAATGGAAAGAGCTGCATCGGCGCGAGATTGTACCCGGCGATGTCATCCGGCTGGGAGCCGGTGATCTGGTTCCTGCCGATGCGCGTCTGCTGGAGGCGCATGATCTCCATGTCCAGCAAGCAGCACTGACGGGCGAATCGTTGCCAGCAGAGAAGGAGGCTATCGCGCCGCCTTCAGAGGAGACGCCCCTGCTTGAGCGACTGGATATGGTCTTTCTGGGCACATCGGTGGTCAGCGGCGCGGCAACTGCTGTGGTGCTGAAGACAGGTCGAGCAACGGCCTTTGGCGACATCGCCGTGCGGCTGGCAACCAACCCCCCGGAGACAGAGTTTGAGCGAGGCATGCGGCGCTTCAGCCTGCTCATTATGCGCACGGTGGTTTTCCTGGTGCTCTTTGTCTTTCTGGTCAACGTCGCCTTTCAGCGTGATCTCTTTGAGTCACTGCTCTTTGCTATCGCGCTGGCCGTTGGGCTGACCCCAGAGTTTC
>DASTZT010000793.1:0-5692 GCA_035764225.1 Ktedonobacteraceae bacterium | reverse complement strand
TGAGCCTGATCTGGAACTGTTGGTTTTAGGGGATACCGATTATAAAGCCAACCAGACCTATGCGACAGAACACCGGTTACCCGTGCCTGTTTTAACGCCAGTACACAATGTGGCTCTTGAAATCTATGGAGTAAAGGCTATTCCTTATGCTTTTATGCTGGATGAACAGGGCACTGTTTTTGCCAAAGGCATAGTAAATCAGGAAAACACCCTTCAACATTTTTTCGAAGAGGCATTGCAGGCTAAGCCTGTTGCTTCTTGAGTTGTCTACGTCGATATATGCTACTCGGAAAGGAATCCAATATCTCATGGAAACGCGACAATTTGATGATCAAAAACTTACTCCCCGTCGTTCCTTTTTAAGATGGGCCAGAGAAGTTGCCGTGGGAGCTTCTGTAGCTGGTTTTGCTTTTGCTGTTACAACAAAATTAGCATCCGCATGCACCGCATGTCCTCCTGCTGGAACGCAGTTCTGGGTCTGCGAGTGTGTTTGCTCTGGATCTCCTTGTTTCAAAGGGCATGGCTCTGGCGTAATGGAACTTTATGTCTCCACTGGAGGATGCTTCAATCCTAATGCCTGTGGTGGGTGTGCAGCGGGAAATCCTATTAGAGGAGGGAACTGTTGTACAGGTGGCTGCTCATGCGGATGTCCAAATTAGGAATGTTTGAGTAGAACTCTGTTTCCCTGATTTTATTCGTGCATTGTTCTGCAAAAGCGCTACCGAGTGTGGCAAGGCCTATGCCACCTCGGTAGGTTGAGCAGTTACGAGGTCTGTTTCAGCTTCGCTTCATCTTGTCGAGCGGCCTGAGGCGTCGCTGCTTGCTCCGTTTTGCCCATCGCCGGTAAAACGGCACAGAGGCGCTCGCGGGTCTCGGCGGTTTTGGGATGGTGTAAGCCAAAGACCTGTTCGCGAATTGCGAGTGCGCGCTGATAGAGGGACGAGGCTTCTCGAAGATTGCCTTGAGCCTGGCGGAGAGCAGCAAAGTCATACAATGTTTCAGCGATATCAAGGTGATTCGGCTCCAGAGCTTGTTCGCGGATGCACAAAGCTCGCTCGTACAACAGTTCCGCCTGCTTGTATTTCTTTTGAGAAGAATACATCTTGGCTAGCCCATGCAGTGGAAATGCTACATGGAAGTGCTCAGGCCCAAATGCTTGCTCCCAGATGTGCAGAGCTCGCTCGTACAATGGCTCCGCTTGCTCGTACCTCCCTTGAGCAGCGTAGAGTTCGGCTAAATTGTGGAGTGGATGAGCCACGTTGGGATGCTCAAGACCCATGCTCTGTTCCCAGATATGTAAAACCCGCTTGTACAGCATCTCCGCCTGCTCATACTTCTCCTGTTGGAAGAAGAGGATGGCCAGGTTGTTGAGCGGTCGGGCGACATGGGGATGTTCAGGCCCAAACTTCTGTTCCCAGATGGACAAAGCCCGTTCGTACAGTGGCTCCGCTTGCTCATATTGCTCTTGCACTGCATAGAGGACGGCCAATCCGTTGAGCGAAGTGGCTACATCAGGATGCTCAGTGCCTAACTTCCGCTCTTGAATGTGTAATGCCCGCTGAAACAGCGACTCTGCTTGCTTGTACTTCCCTTGCCGGAAGCAGAGTTTGGCTAATTCGCTGAACTGGTGCGCGACCTCAGGATGTTCAAAACCCAGCGTTCGCTCCTGGATGTAAATCACACGCTGGAACAACGACTCCGCCTGCTCATACTTCCCCTGAGCACTATACAGTTCAGCCAATCCGTTGAGCGATGCGGCTATATCAGGATGCTCCGAGCCTAACAGCTGCTCCTGGATATGTAATGCCTGCTGGAACAGCGGCTCTGCTTGCTCATAGAGCGCGAAGTGCTGTAAATAGCTCGCGCTTCGAAAGAGTAGCGATGCCGCCTCTGCAAACATGAAGGCATAGCTTTGAATCCACACACGACACACCTGAGCCTGTGATAGAGAACGCTGACAGCGGGGCCAGGTGGTCGGTTCAACCTGTTCAGGAAATAGCACATTGGTTGCTTGTATCACACGCTTGGCCCATTGACGCTGCTCCTCCGGTTCCATCGCATCCATCTGGACAGCCTGTACCAGACGGTGGATACTGAGCGTCCGGTTCTCAACACGCCGCTTGATCAAAGAAAATTTGAGCAGTTCTTCAAGCAGATGATTGAGAGTGAAGGGATCAGCAGTAGCGTGTTGTAGCGCAGGAGGCCAGTAGGGCATTCCTTCGTTGAGCAGTTCTTCAGGAATGTGATCGGGAGCTAGAAACGCGCACAAGCGCAAAAGTTCTGCTGCCGCAGGATTGGCCTGCTCCACTTTCTGAAATGAGAGCGACCAGGTCGTCGCCACCGAGTCAGGATAGTTCGTAGATTGTAACCCGCGCCGTGCGAGCAAGGCGTTGCGATGATCTTGATACAATTGAAGATATTCCGCAAAGTTACATCCAGTTTCTTCAATGTAAGCGCCTGCCTGATCCAGGGCGAGAGGAAAGCCATCAAGAGCTATGACAATATTGGTTGCCTCATTGCGCTCTTCATCATGGGCGTGCTGGCGTTGCGCTCGACGCAGGAGAAATACGGTGCCTTCTGCCAAACCCATGTTCTCAACCTCAATGGAAGCTGCCAGCGAGCCGACGGCGTTGGCGCGAGTCGTTAGCAGTATGCTTCCGTTGCCCTGGTGAGGAAGATACTCCTGAAGCAAAGGAAGGTCATCGGCATTGTCAAAGATCAGCAGCCAACGCTGCTGGCATTGTTCCAGCCAATGTTTGATTGCGGCCACGAGTTTGCGCTGATCCCCCTCGTTTTTTGCGGAAAAGTCGGGAAGCAGTTCTGTCAACATCACCAGACTGGTCATAACGGCTTCTTCGCTCGTCGCATTCACCCAGAAGATATGCCTGTAGTGTCCCTGCTCGCGAGCACGGTATGCATATTCAACGGCGATTTGCGTTTTGCCAATGCCACCCAGACCCTTGATGGCCTGCGTTTGGGTCAGTGCAGCCCGGCGAAGCGTTGTTGGATCACTTGTCGCCTGAGACGAGAAGTGCTGAGTAAGCTGATCGAAGAGATTGTCGCGTCCGGTGAAATGCGGATTGCGCGCATAAGGGACCGTCCAGAGCGAAAGAGCTTCTGTATGCAATGGACGCGCGGGTTCCGTTTCTTCACCTGCTCCCTCACTAACAATGGATGACGGCGAAGCCTGTTGGACTAATCCCAACTCCTCCGCACTTTTGCCAAAAAGCGCGCAAAGCCTGGCTCGAAAATATGGGCCGGGCATGGTCTGACCAAGCTCCCAGCGACTGACATTATTGGTCGTTGTTCCAATCCGATCAGCGACCTCTTTTTGCGACCAATGATGCTGCATCCGTGCATCGTGCAGACGTTGATTAAGCGACTCCCGGCTAGTTTTCCGTCCCATGTCATTGCTCCCCAAATGGTGAATCTGGTGAATCACTTTGTAGTATATGCTGTTCTTTTTGAAAGGGCAAGCGATTTATACTTTTGATAGCATGGCAATCTTTACAGTATTTAGATACTATACATGCCAATAAGATAATTGTCTATCTAACACGCTTTTAAGGAGATTGCGTATTATGTCTTGTTCTGAAGAGCTTCAACCTCTCTCACACAGGGATTGGCTCCCGCCTCGCAAGCGAACACGCATGCGTCCCGGCGGGCGCAAGTTTTTTTTGATCACCTGTCTTGGTTTATTGCTTGTTCTTCTTAACGTTTTGAGCGGCATCGCCAGTTCACCATTGGCCTTCGCCGCATCGGTCTCCCCAACCATTCAGATCAAAGGCTCCCCATCGCATCCTAATACGACGAGTGCGAGCGCGGGTTCAACCTCTCTCACGCACCAGTATACACCTGGCCCGTTAGGCTCGCAACCTCCGCATGTCCCCCAACCCATTCCTCATGCCTTCCAACCCGCCATGCAGTCTGGCTCGATCTCGCTCTCCTCGAGCGGGGCCACACACTTTGTCGGCAGCGATGAACGCCTGGAACTGCTCATCTCGGCGGGCGCGGTGACGGCCCAGGATATAGCGAATGCCGGGGGCACCATTACTTTGCGTGTCACCGAGATCGCGCCTGCCTCCGGCTCCAATGCGGGTGGGCACCTATCGCTGGGAACCTATTTGCTCCAACTACTCGACGCCAAAGGCACGCTGCTCTCTCACGGCTTACGCGTGCCGATCACGGCGCGTTTCCATTTGCATCAGAATGAGCGCGGTTTAGGGCTTGCCCATTCCTATGTGCTGTTCAACGGCGCGCTTCCCGCAGGAGCGACGAAACTGCCAGGCGTGGTGCAGCCTGCCACCAACTCAGGGCTTGCCAGTACGATGGGAGCACTCCAGCCACAGGCCAGCACCCTGGATACGAAAGCGCTCACGCTCTCGGTCAGCCCACAGATTTCCACGCCAAGCACCTCGCTTTCCTGGAATAGCGATTCTCCCATCTCTAGCTTTGGCAAACCCGATCCGTTTTCGACCAACCTGAGCGCGGGTGCTCTGAGTGCCAGCGAGCCGGTTGACATCCCGGCGGGACCGGGCGGGCTTACCCCACCGGTGAACCTCTCCTATAGCAGCGAGAGCGTCAATGGTCAGCATAGCTACTCGTCGGCGGCTAGCTGGGTCGGCGAAGGCTGGAATCTTTCGCTAGGAGAAATTACCTGGAACCAGCATAACGTGGTCGCAGGTTGTACGCCGCAGCCGAGTTGCGGCACTAACTGGCAAAACCAGTGGTTCCTCAATGATGCCTATGGCACCAGTTCGGAACTCCTTCCTCCCAACTTCACCACCTCGACCTACTATGACGCCAGTTCCAACATCTCTTGCCAGATGGCTAATCCCAGCGTTCCCTGTCCGATCCTGTGGCATACCGCCGACGAGTCGCATGCCAAAATCTACGCCTATATTGGTCCGCTCACCATTCCCAGTGAGACGATCAACCCGCTTTGCTGGCGCGTCTGGTTGCCTAACGGCATCATGGAGGAGTTCGGCTGCACCAACGATTCGCTGCAATACTTCTATGTGCCCGGCGGTCATGCCGAAGTCAACGGCTGGTTCCTGGACCTGATTACTGATCCGCAGGGCAATCAGGTTCATATCACCTACCAGCGCGATATGACGAGCTGGAAAGATCCCTCGACCGGAACCACTTACAGCTATCCACGCGACGTGAAATTGCAGAGCATCCAGTACGACTCCCCTGGCTGTCTCAATGCTCAGAGCATGTGTACAGGCAGCAGTTGGGCACCACAGATGCAGGTCGTTTTCACGGCCAGCCATACGCCAACGACGTTAACCGGCACTGCTCCCACAGGTTGTAATACGGGCAGCAACCTGCGCTGCGACGACCCGATGGATCTTTCCAGCAGTGGAGGAGCTGCGGCACCGCTCATCCAGAGCACCTATGTTCTCAACAGCATCCAGGTGCAAGCGCGTTCCTCTGGGACCGGGAGCTGGAATACCCTGCGCAGCTACCAGCTCGGCTACGAGCAGTCAGGCCCCAGCACGATTACCGATCCGGCTAGCGGCATAAAAGCTTCGGTAGCTGGCATGTTCGATCTGACACAATTGCAGCAGGTAGGCAGCGACGGCAGTACCAGCCTGCCAAAGGAGAGCTTCAGCTACACGAGCCTGACCAACTATTATGAGGACTTTTTCTTCAAGCCCAATCCCTCTACCAACTGCGGTCCTACCTG
>DASTZT010000792.1:0-2948 GCA_035764225.1 Ktedonobacteraceae bacterium | reverse complement strand
ATTTCCTTCTCAGCTTGCTCACGAGAGATGGTTTCCACCTCTTCAAGCTCGTCTTTCTCCTGGTTCTTGTCCATGTCATTCTCCTTTTTCTATGGCTCTTGTCAGAAAAATACTCGCTCCAACGGGATCGATGTCTTCTCTGTTTGGTCACGTCTGACTAAATAGGAAAGATACACAACAATGCCCTCATCTGGAAAGTCAAGAATATCAATATACCCTTGACAGTGCTAAGACAATAGAATGGAAGTGGGAAAAGATTGATAGGCAAGAACATCTCCTTAAGGAAAGAAATTGATGTATTCAAAGGATACACTTATACTGCGACAAACGGGTGAACACATTCGCCAATTGCGTCGCCAGTGCAGCCTGACGCAGACCGAATTGGGGGGAGATCACTATTCAAAGTCATACGTGAGCGCGGTAGAGCGAGGCAGTATGACTCCTTCCCTGGTGGCACTACGCTTTTTTGCTGAGCGTCTCAACAAGCCCCATGACTACTTTGAACACTTTTTCCGACCACACGAGCAGAGTGAACATTTCCTTTTGCCAATACATACTCCTTTCCTAACCAGATCAGATGTGAAAACGCCGGACATCAATCCTCTTTTAGAATTGCTGCTGGCGCAATCAGCTTTGTATCCGGCTGTACTCGTTCGCCGATTTGCGGCTCTGTCTTTTGAAGATATGGCCACATTTCCTGCGCTTGCACACGCGCGCTACGTCTTTTTAAAGGGTTTATTGGCCCAAAAAGAGGGAGAACATGCTCTGGCATTGGTGGCCTTTGAGCACGCTCTAGCACTAACTCCCAGGCAGTATCAAGCGGTTATTCTCGATGCAATGGGTATGCAGTACGTTTTCGGGCAGCACTATACCGTGGCTTTGAGTTATCATGAGCGTGCCCTGGGGCTGCTTGAGGAAGAATGGGCAGGCGCAAGCTCGGCTGCTACGAAAGGTGATAAAGAGAAACATTTCGATCTATCACTGCTGCTAGAGTTGCATTGTGGGGATGATTGCCGTTATTCAGGTCTCTATACGCAGGCGGTGAAACATTATACGAATGCTCGCAATTGCTTGCGTACCACTCATGATATCAGTGTGGCCGGGCAAGTCTATCTGGGTCTGGGATATTGTTTGTACGCTTCACTATACCAGCGAACTGCTCTGTTGCCATCGGCATATTCCGACGAAGAACAGGAGCGGGCTTTTCAGCAGGCGATTGGTTTTCTGCTGCAAAGTCGAATGCTTTACCAGGCCAGCCAGGATCTTGCAGGGGAGACGAGGTCTCGTTTGCGCCATGCCCTGGTTTTGCTTGACTTTAGCGCATGGAAGCAACAATTGGAGGGTGATAAGCGAGCGTTTGCCCTGATGCAGTGCCAGGCATTGCTTGAAAATGCACAGGAGCAATGTGAGCAAATAGTGATTGGCTGGCGTAGTGCAGGCGATAAAGCTTTGACGGCAGAGAAGACGCTCATTTTTTCTGCGTTGGCTTATCTCACGCGCGTATATTGCCAGCGCGCAACGTTGGGACGATTGGAAGATCATGTCGATACCGCTCGCCTGGCATGTATACGTGCAACTGGCTTATCTCAGAAGTTGTTAGAAATAGCGGCAGAAGAAAATCTTTCCTGGGCGATGGTCGATCAGTTTCTGGCTTTATCTAAGGACCATCCAGGCGTTTATGCCTCATTACCGCAGCCGCCCCAGCATACTCTATTAGAGACAGCCGGATGCTCCTCAATTTGCCAGTATGAAATATACTCCGCAATTGCTGAAGTCGCGGAGGAGCGCGGCAGAATGGCCGATACGCCTGATTATGCACAGCTCTGCTTCAGCTCTGCAAACAAGTATTGCCAGCTCGCCCTGAAGATGATTCGCGCTGCCGTTGAGAAGCAAGAGTGCGATCCCGGCTATGCTACGCGGAGCTATCGGCAATGTATCAGTCTGCTCCAGGCTCGCACACAAGCTGCTCTGCCACTCTCCGAAGAGACGGCGCAGGAATTGCTTGCTATCCTGAAAGAGTGGACATTCCTCTACTAGGACGACGATGCTGGAATGTGTACGGGCAGATGTCCCTGTGCCTCGCTTTTGCCGAAGATGATGCGTGCTGCTGCGACCAGAGCTGGCTGAGTATATTCATAGGTGGCAAGGAACGTGCGCACCTGCGGGAATGCCATCAGGTCGTAGGGGTTGCGTACCGCAATGACAATCGTGCGCCGCTTCGCTGCCATCAGACTGCGCACCAGTGCCGCTTGCCTCTCATCCAGATGGGCATTGACCGTTGCGATGATAAATACCGCTGTCTCGCTGGTCGTCTGTAATAAATGCTTATAGCCATTTTCTTCTGCCTCTAGATCGACTGGCAAGATGCCCACAAGGGGGTGATAGCGCCGAATGGTAGCGGCCAGCGTTTCGTCGGAGTAATAGCGATCCTCTACCATTGTGGCAGAATTTCTTTGGGGCGAGAGGATAATGATCTGCTCCTCTGGCTCCAGGTGCAGGGGCAAAAGCGCGTCTTCATTGCGTATCAGGGTGGTAGAACGCTGATACGACTCGCGCTGTAGTTGCAGGTGGGCGTTGCACCCAATGGTGGGAGGGGGCGTTGTCGTCAGGGTTGGCAGCGTGTCCCAGGAGAGATAACGCGCTTTGAGCTGCAACACGCGTTCCGCCGCCTGCGTAATGACCTGGGGAGTGATTTGTTGGGCCGTCTGAACCGCGCTATAAATGGCCTCGATGCTGGCGCGTTGCACCTCGTAGTGATGAGATACCAGCACCAGATCGATGCCCGCCTCTAGCGCCATCACCGCCGCTGGTGCCGTGCCAAACGTTGCGGAGATGGCTTGCATCTCCAGACAATCGGAGATAATCAGGCCAGTGAAGCCGAGCTGCTGACGTAGCAAGCCGTGTACTATCGTGCGTGAGAGCGTGGCCGGGAGGCTATCCTGTTCGGT
>DASTZT010000791.1:0-3454 GCA_035764225.1 Ktedonobacteraceae bacterium | reverse complement strand
TCAAGGCCATTTAAAAGGATGTGTACTTCCTGAGCCTCGCCAGCGCCCGCAAGATGCTCACGTCTTGCTGGCTAATTTTGACGCCCTGATCCAGCGGCTCTGGGGGCGTAGAACGTTTCAAGAGTTTTCTATGCCGTAGTGTTTAACCGATGTTGTGTTTTAAATAAAGAAAGGAATGCACCTATGGGTAGTTCAAGCTGGTCAACCGATGCCTATGAAGAGGCCGCGCGTGTGCGCAAAGCCGCTGGCACGAGCAGTTTTGCCTATAGTAGTGCGGCCCGGTCCAGTGGCGCATGGACCATTCATTCCACGCTCAATCCCTATGGCGTCAAGTTTCGCGAGAGCCGCGATAGCGATACTCATCCACGCTCCAATGCCATCAGCGTGCTTTTTGACGAAACTGGCTCTATGGGTCACATCCCGCATGTTTTTCAGGAAAAGCTTGGCGAACTGATGCATGTGTTGTTGACGAAAGGCTATATTCAAGATCCGCAGATCCTTTTCGGCGCGTTTGGTGACGCCACCTGTGACCATATCGCCCTTCAGGCCGGTCAATTTGAGAGCGGCGTTGAGATGGATGAAAACCTGCGCAATATCATCCTCGAAGGCGGCGGTGGTGGTACTGCCCATGAATCTTATGAGCTGGCCCTCTACTTCATGGCTCGCCACACCGCTATCGATTGCTGGGAGAAGCGTGGTCGCAAAGGCTACCTCTTCCTGATCGGCGACGAGATGGCTTATCCCTTCGTCCATCAGCAGCAGGTGGAGAAGCATTTTGGCGACAAACTGCAAGAAAATATTCCCTTGCGGCAGATTATCACGGAAGTGCAGCGCCGCTTCTATCTCTTCTTCATCTTTCCACGCAACGCCAGCTATGGCCATGATGATCGCATCCATAACTTCTGGCGTGACCTGCTCGGTCAGAACTTTCTCTTCCTGGATGACGAGAAAGCGGTCAGCGAAACGATAGCTCTCACCATCGGGCTGACCGAAGAAGCCATCAGTCTGGCGGAAGGGGCACAGGATCTGAGCGACGCGGGAGCCAGTCAAAATGCTATTGCGGCGGCGACCAGCGCGTTACAGACGTATGCGAGCGCGAAAAGCGTTGCCACCACTACCGGAACCGCCTTGCCTGGCTTAAATCAAGATACACCGGGCAAACCCGGAACCGAACGCCTTTAACACCTATTGACCGTAGGGACGCTGCCGGAACGTTCGTCTCTGGTAGCGTTCCGTCTGCATCCAGGGGAGGAGCCATGAATCAGCAAAAACAGGCCATTTTGATTGCCGATCTGGGATTTGGTGATGCGGGCAAAGGCACGATCACCGATTTTCTGACCCGCCGCCTTGCCGCTCACACCGTTGTACGCTATAACGGCGGTCCACAGGCGGCTCATAACGTCGTAACTCCTGATGGGCGGCATCATACCTTCTCCCAGTTCGGAAGCGGCATGTTTCTTCCCTGGACCTCCACCCTGCTCTCACGTTTTATGCTCATTAATCCCCTCAACATGCTCAAAGAGGAGCGGCATCTCAATATGCTCAGCGTCACGAACGTTTTTGAGCGTACATTGATTGATCGACGTGCCCTGGTGATTACGCCCTTTCACAAAGCCATCAATCGTCTGCGTGAACTGGCGCGAGCCGATGGGCGTCACGGGAGCTGTGGCGAAGGGATCGGCGAGTGCATGGCCGATTCGCTCGCTCATGACGATGCCCAGATCTTCGCTGGCGATTTGCAGGATCGCTCGCTTATTACCAACAAGTTGCGTTGCCTGTGCGAGCGCAAACGTAGCGAATTGGACGAACTGTGCCCATATCTGCCAGATACGGAGGCCGTCAAACAGGAACTCGCGGTCTTTGCCGGGACCGACGTAATCACCGACTGCACCGATGTCTATCGCTACTTTTCCGAGCACGTCACTTTCGTCGATGATGCTCAAATCTATCAGCTGCTCGCTCAGCCCGGCACCGTGCTTTTTGAAGGTGCGCAGGGCGTCCTGCTCGATGAAAACTACGGCTTTGCCCCTTACACCACCTGGAGCACCACCACCTTCGCGAATGCCGAGACCATTTTGCACGAGCACGACTATACAGGCGACATCATCAAACTCGGCGTCGTCCGCAGCTATGCCACGCGGCATGGAGTTGGCCCTTTCCCCAGCGAAGATCCCTCTCTGACGGCTGCTCTCCCTGACCGGCACAATCACTGGAACGACTGGCAGCGTAGCTTTCGCGTCGGCTATTTCGATCTCGTTGCCACGCGCTATGCCCGCGATGTGATTGGCCATCTCGACTACCTGGCCCTCACGCACCTTGACCGGCTCTCAGCTATGCCCTATCCCCAAATTTGCACCGCTTACCACTATCAAGGCTCCCCTGATGACCTTCCTGCCTACTTCGAGCATATGGCTGACCGTCTCGGCTCTATCATCGTACGTAGCCCTGCCGATCTCACCCACCAGGAGCAACTGACCAATCGTCTCTGGTCCTGCCAGCCGCTCTATCAACCATTTGACCGCTCGCTCTCTTCAAAATTCCATCTTGCGTATCTCAAATTACTGGAAACCGAACTGGGTGTGCCGATGGCCATCGCTTCTTACGGGCCTGCGGCTACTGATAAAGTGTGTCTGCGGGATATGAAGAGCTTCTGCTCTATTTGATTGAATTGCCATCTTTACGTTTACTCCATAGAAGAGTTATTATATGTCCTGTAAAATAGCTATGGAGTAAAGCGTGAGCACTCAACTGCAACCAGATTCCAACATTCCACCACAGGTCTACGAGCTTGCTGCTATGCGTGGCGTTGGCAGCCCACTTAAAAGGCGAAGAAGGAAATTGATCCAGGTTTTTCTCATTATTATCTTGCTTTTGGCTATTGCTTTGCTCGGTTGGCTTGGCTACAACATTTACGGATATATCGCTTTTCTTATTATTTCTCAGACGTATCCCTCCGTCGAGAGCGTACCTGATAATCAGTTGGACACCTATCTCTGGTTACAAACCCTGCATGATGGCTTCTGGCTATTCCTGCTGCAATTTATTGGAATGTTGCTGAGCTTGTTTGGTAGTGCTTTTACGTTTTTAGAGGCGTATCGGGCCAAACTCTATATTTGCACTGATGGACTACTCAAAATCTACGGGAAAAAAGATGAGGCGGTGCGCTGGGATGAAGTGAAGGAGTTTTACACTATCAATGGTACGATAATCAGATTGGTTAAACAGGATGGAAGCAAAATTTCTCTTCCCCATTTGCTTATGGGGGGACGTGATAAATCGTTCAATACCTTCATCAGTGACGAAGTAACGCGCTGCCTGCTGCCTGAATTGCTTACTCGCTATGATCGTGGTGAAACAATTAACTTTTCTGGCCTGAAAGTCAGCTTGCAAGGCATCTCCTGGTCTGGAAGTATAATCTATTGGGGGTGGCTGGGTGATATTGTGCAGGAGAAAG
>DASTZT010000790.1:0-6674 GCA_035764225.1 Ktedonobacteraceae bacterium | reverse complement strand
TTCCAGCTTGCAAAAGCTCCTCTGCTGCGCGTCACCGTGATTCAACTGGCAAATACCTCCTACTACTTGCTCTGGAGCTTTCACCATCTTTTGCTGGATGGCTGGTCCGTTGCCCTCTTGCTGAGCGAGATTTTCTCCTATTATGAATCGCTACGCCAGGACCGTGAGCTGCACTTCCCCGTAGCCCGCCCATACCGGGACTATATTGCCTGGCAGCAACAACAGGATGAGGCGCAGGCTGAGGCTTTCTGGCGGGCCGAACTCAAGGGCTTCACAACATCTACTCCCCTGGCGATAGGGTACATGGATACAGACACATCTTCTTCAGAGGATAATCAGGGCGAGCACATCATCAGCTTGACAGAGCATACAACCGCTCTGCTACGAACCTTTGCCCAGACGTACGGCTTGACGCTCAATACATGCGTACAGGGAGCCTGGGCGTTGCTCCTCAGTCACTATAGCGGCGAGGATGATGTCGTCTTTGGCACCACCGTCTCAAACCGCCCGGCAGCACTGAAAGGCGCGGAATCTATGCTGGGCCTGTTTATCAACACGCTGCCCACACGCGTTAGCATCACTCCCACAACGCCGCTCCTTATCTGGCTCCTGGACTTACAAAGTCGTCAGGCAAATATTTATCAATATAGCCACACGTCCTTGATGAAGATTCAGGAATGGAGCGAGTTGCCACGCGGCCAGACACTTTTTGAGAGCATTATCATCTTCGAAAATTATCCGGTAGACTCTTCTTTGAAGGAACAGTATACCAGGCTGGAGATCAGCGACCAGCAATTTTCCGAGAACAGCAACTATCCACTTAACATCATTGTGTTGCCAGAACGGCAACTTGCCTTCCGCGTTGTCTACGATCCTCTACGTTTCAGTTTAGCGGCAATCACCAACATGTTGGAACACCTGCGCAATCTTCTCGAAAGTATGGTTCAGGCTCCAGAACAGGCGCTCTACCAGATCTCGCCTCTGCATGCGGAGGAACGCCAGCGGATGCTAATAGAGTGGAATGCTACGGCCACTCCCTATCCCAGGGATGCATGCATCCACCACCTTTTCGAGATCCAGGCACGACAAACGCCTACTGCTACCGCTGTGTTCTTTGATGGCAAGCAGCTAACATACCAGGAGTTGGATCAACAATCGAACCAGTTGGCTCACCTTCTGCGCTCATACGGAGTCGATTTAGAAACTCCGGTAGGCTTTTGCATGACGCGCTCAGTTGAGATGGTGGTCGGTCTGTTAGGCATTCTTAAAGCTGGCGGGGCCTATGTACCTCTGGACCCTGCATATCCGCAGGAACGGCTCGCGTTTATGCTACAGGACGCCCATATTACCATTTTGCTGATGCAGGAACATACCGCCGTACATATACCTCCCGGCTACCAGGGACAGCGACTCTGTCTGGATAGCGCAGGGCAGAGTATTGCTGCATATAGTATAGAAGCTGTGATAACGGGCGCAACTGCCGATACACTGGCCTATGTAATGTATACTTCTGGTTCTACCGGCATCCCTAAAGGCGTCTGTATCCCCCACCGCGCAGTCAACCGCCTCGTCTGTAACACCAATTACATGGCTTTGGATGCAACTGATTGTGTCGCTCAGGCTGCCAATTCGTCTTTTGACGCCGCAACGTTCGAACTATGGGGAGCACTTCTCAGAGGCGCGAAACTGGTGGGAATTACAAAAGATGTGGCGCTCTCACCACAGGATTTTGCCAGACACTTACAAGTGCAACAGATCAGTACATTATTTGTCACTACTGCTCTGTTCAATCAGCTCGTGCATGCACAACCGTCCATTTTTCATTCGTTACGCCTCCTGCTGTTCGGCGGTGAAGCTGTTGACCCGCGCTGGGTCCGAACAGCGTTACAACATGGTTCGCCTGCACGCCTACTGCATGTCTATGGACCAACAGAAAGCACGACCTTTGCCTCGTGGTACCCGGTTCAGCATGTAGCGGATGACGCTACCACGATTCCCATCGGCACCCCCATCTCCAATACACAGATGTATCTACTCAACCCCTCCTTACAGCCGGTTCCTATCGGAGTTGCGGGTGAACTCTACATCGGTGGTGACGGGCTGGCGAGAGGATACCTGGCCCGCCCGGCATTAACCGCCGAACGCTTTATCCCTCATCCTTTCAACAATGAACCTGGAGCACGTCTTTATAAAACAGGCGATATGGCTCGCTATCGACCCGACGGCACAATTGAGTTCCTGGGGCGCTTCGACCATCAAGTGAAGTTGAGAGGTTTTCGCATCGAACTGGGAGAGATCGAGGCCCTTCTACATCAGCACCCCACAGTACAAGAAGCCATTGTGCTAGTCAGAGAAGATGAACCTGGTAATAAGCGCCTGGTGGCATATATCGTTCCCGTAGCACAACAGACTATCACTAGCAGCGACCTTGATAGCTACTTAAAGGCAAAACTACCGGAATATATGCTTCCCTCCGCCTTCGTTATGCTGGAGGAGCTCCCGCTAACGGCCAATGGCAAGGTAAACAGGCAGGCTCTTCCTCCGCCAGAGGTCGTCAGGGCACATGCGCTTGATCTTCCCATCCCCCCTCGCGATACGTTGGAGTTGCAACTGATACCCATTTGGGAACGAGTACTTCAGGTACATCCCATCGGTATCACTGACAACTTCTTCGCGCTTGGGGGTCATTCCCTGATCGCGATACGTCTCATCGAAGAGATTCAGCAGCAATTCCAGGTACGTTTACCCTTATCCGGCCTCTTCCAGGGAGCCACCATCGCCCACCTGGCCGAGCTTCTGCGCCATCAAAACGATGCACGGCTCTATTCTCCTCTCGTGGCAATTCAGCCGCATGGCTCAAAATGTCCCTTTTTCTGCGTTCATCCAGCTATGGGCAATGTGCTTGGCTACTATCACCTGGCACACCATCTCGATCCTGAACAGCCATTTTACGGTTTGCAAGATCCGCGCATTCATGACAAAGAGTTTTCGCCGCTTGCCATTGCAGAAATGGCGTCCAACTATCTTGAGGCTATCCAGACTATCCAGGCTGACGGCCCTTATCTGCTTGGCGGCTGGTCTTTTGGCGCTACCGTAGCCTTTGAGATGGCCCAGCAGTTGGTGAGGCGGGGGCAGCAAGTTGCCTTGCTGGCTATCCTGGACGGCGGCGCGCCCGCCATCGCGTACAAATTCACTGATGAGGACGACACGACATTTCTGGCTATCTTCACACTGGAACTTGTGCGCGATCACGCAGGTCAAACGCTGCAAGAAATGCTCGATACCCTACGCCGATTAGCTCCTCACGAACAATTTGACTATGTGCTGGCACAGTTGGCGCATCTTGAATTGCCGGATGCCAGCCCCGGCTGGGTCCGTCGCCAGCTCCACATTTTCAAATCAAGGGTAGAGGCCCTACGCGCTTATGCCGCGCAGAGCTATCCGGGGCAAATCACCGTCCTTTGTGCTAGCGAGAGGGATGATCTGGCAAACGACGCAAACGAACTCGAACACTCACCGGGCCTGGGCTGGGAACAGCTTACAGATAGGCCCCTAGAGATTCATATGCTTCCCGGCTATCATGATACCATTATGCAGATTCCGCATGTCAAAACTCTGGCTGCAGAACTGCAAAGCTGCCTGGATAAAGCCCAGGCAACTGGTCACAATCGTTGAAGGGAATACAACCATGCTTACTGTCTTACGCCGTCGCAATTTCGCACTACTCTGGTTCGGCCAACTCATTTCTACCATTGGCGACCTGGTGCTGATCGTTGCTCTACCTTTCTATGTTTATCAACTTTCCGGCTCCGTCTTACAAACTGGCCTGATGTTCATCGTAGAAACGCTACCGCGTATCTTCTTCGGTTCTCTTGCAGGAGTTTTTGTTGATCGCTGGAATCGCCGCCTGACAATGATCGTCTCAGATACAGCACGCGCGGCTATCTTACTGCTGCTCTTTTTTGTGCATGCAAAAGAGATGCTCTGGCTCGTTTACGTTGTCGCTTGCGTTCAGACCATTGTCGGCCTGTTCTTCAATCCTGCTTATTACGCAATCACTCCATCGCTGGTTGACGAGGAACAACTTACAGCAGCAAATTCATTAGAGGCGTTTAGCGATGCCATCACGCGCTTCATCGGTCCGCCCCTCGGTGGCATCCTCTTCGGCCTGCTGGGCCTGGCCAGCGTTGTTGCCTTAGATAGCGCTTCCTTTCTCTTTTCCGCTTTGATGATTTTATGCATCGTGCTGCCTCGACCCGTCGCGACTGAAGCTGAAAAGGTTGAGACTGAAGCTCCTACCGGCTCTCTCTGGACAAAAGTGTGGCGAGAATGGCTTGATGGTTTGAGAGCCGTGCGCGAAGATCGCGTGGTCACGTCGATCTTCGCAACGATGGGAGCTTTCATGCTGGCTCAAGGGATCATCAATGTCGTTCTGCTCGTTTTTGTAAAAGTGGTACTCAAAGGGGATGCCTCCACGTATGGCTGGCTCATCACGACACAGGGAATTGGCACACTGCTAGGTTCCCTTGTCGCTACACGCGTCAGCAAGCTCCTACACCCCGCCTATCTACTTTTCATTTGCCTGGGCATAGGAGGTACGCTCTTTCTTCTCTTTTTCAATTTCCCTTCGTTTCTGCTTGGCCTGCTCCTCATTCCGATCATAGGTGTGGCGGCGATTATCGCTCTAGTTACCATCCAGACGCTACTACAAAAGGTTGTCACCGATAAATATCGAGGGCGCGTCTTCGGTGCCTACGGCACGACTGTCGCGCTGGCTATGCTGCTCGGCATGCTGATAGCCAGTAGCACAGGCGACTGGTTAGGAGCGACCCTTTTGCTGGATGGAGCAGGCGGGCTTATTCTGCTGGGCAGTTTGATAGCCCTGATCATGTTACGCAATCATAAAGTATCTGTTCAGCAAGCATAATTAATATGAGGTAGTCCCTCCTGCACGCAGAAAGGGCGGCTTCAGCTGGTCAACGACGGCAATACGTATTTCGCTGGTATACCGATTGTCCTCTGCATCAGGCAACCAGCAATGCTCAGGATCGGGCAGCATTTCTGTGACAGTGATGGTAGCATCCTTTGTGCTGACCTTTTGTGCCTGGCGCACCGCCTTAGCCAGAAGGTCAACATAGAGAGGACTCTCCAGATCCACGTAGTATGGCTTTGGCTCATTGGGAAGGCGCACAAACAAAAAGCGCGGCATCTTCTGTGTACGCGCCCAACGACACGCTCCAACATAGCGTTCCAGCGCCTCCGTGTCGAATGCCCAGTCAAGCGCTGCTGGAGCCATACGCCAGGCTTCACGACAGACGACTAATCGATCAAATGTGATACGGGGCGTATGAGCTGCTGGAGTGAGAATTTTGAACGCATCAGATACCAGGAGCGAGAGGAAACCATCGAGTATCTCCAACAATTCGAATCGTTTACTCCCATCACGCGTACGCACCAGCAGCACCCCCTCACGCTCTTCCAACACAAGCTGGCCAATGGGCAGCGATTGCTCAGGCAACGCCACGCCCCCGCTATCCGCGCCAAAGAGAAAGCGCCAATCCTTCGGTAGAGTAAGCACCGCACGCATACGTTTCGCGGGAATGGTAGAGCGAGGAAACAACGGCACCACTCGCGGCTCTGGGAAATCAGCCGCGATTGCCTGGAAGAGGTCAGAGATAGCGGGATGCTGCCCTGCCAGAGCGATTACGTCAAGCGTATTAAGCCCTTGATGCAACTCACCAAGCACGAACTGATGCTCTCCCCGCAGAATCGCCTCCTGGCTCGTGGCCGCGATCATCACATCTGGACTATGATAACAAGCTGTAGGCCATCCAGCATGAGGAGCAGCAAAGATCTTCTGCACGCGCTCCTGTAAATGCTGGCTCGTATAATGGCAACGGTGTTGTCCAGCGAGATCCCCCAGGATCTGCGCCCAACGTTTTTGTAGCTCAGCCACTAATGCCGTTATCAGACGCGGCGTCGGTTCAAGCGCTATAAGGGGCTGTATCCAGGACCAGAAAGCGGTAAACTCGATAGTAGACGAGCCAGTCTTGCGCACTAATTCGGTATAGGCTTTGTCAAAAGCTTTGCGATAAATTTGTGCCGTTGCATAGGTAAACCAGCGCGCACTCGTCAGCAGGAGAGTCAGCGGTGGGGCCAGTTCCTGTAACAGCGGAAGCCCCAATGTCAGCTCGATATTTCTCCTGCAATCCTCATAGACCAGCGTCCGAGCCGCATACATCTTGCCAGCCTCTCTATGTGCAGCTTTGCCGGTGAGTCCGCTGAAAGTTTCTTCTAGACACCCTAACGCCTGATCTAGACGCGATATATCTCCAGTCGCGTTGGCGACTGCCAGGCGTGCATTTTCGAGCCGATCAAGGGCAGAAAGTGCCTGTTGACGCAGAGTTGCGGAAGTGATGGATTCTAGTTGCTGCCTTAGTATGCGCTCAGGATACCATTCTTCCGCTGATACTTCAAAAGTCCAGGTGATACGACGTGCAGTATGCAAGTCATGCAAGCGAGCAAAGACATCAGCCTCACTTACCAGACCGGGCTGGGGTACTCGCAGCGCTAGCTCAGCGACCTCTCTGGCCGTTCTCTGCCCATCGCAAGCCTCTAAAACGCGCGTCTGGCTCTCTGAAAGCTGAAGAGGAGGCGCAAAGGGGATATGCAAT
>DASTZT010000789.1:0-2426 GCA_035764225.1 Ktedonobacteraceae bacterium | reverse complement strand
AACCAGATTTTATGCTCACAGCGCAATACTGGATATCATCAAGATAGTGGCAGAGTAATTTACATGTCAACCATAACATAAATTGATGGAGCGATTTTTTTACCAGGCTTTGGCACAAGCATACGCAGGCGGTGAGCTGCTGAGCTTAGCGATGGATTTTTCTAGCAGGAAAATAAAGATGGGAGATGGGATCAATCTTTAGCCCTAATCCACTATCCACTATACGTTTTCGCAAAAATCTGTTATAGTGTATGCCACAGACTGATGAGGATGCAGGTTGTCCAAATAGATTGGCAATTCGTTGAGTGACAACATACCACCAATAGAATCGAACGACCCGGACTACGTACAACCGGGCTATCTTGGCCCTACTCCCCCTCTGGGCCAACCACCGAGGCGAGGCGAACGGCTGTGGGTAGACCGCCCTGAACGCTTACAGCACGCGGTCAATATTCTCAAGCAAGCCCGCATTGTCGCCATTGATGCAGAGTTCACGCAGGTACGTGCTCGGACACAAAATGAAGTGGTGTCTACCGTGCCACGTCTCGCTTTGCTGCAACTCGCGATAGAACGCCATTGTTTTGTAGTGGATACGCTGCGGCTCAATGATCTTTCTCCCCTGGCTGAGGTGCTTGAGAATCCAGAGACCGTTGTGCTACTGCATGGAGCGGGCGCTGACATCCGCGTGATGGCCGAACGTGGGCTGAATGTGCGCCACTATTACGATCTGGAAGCCACCTGCCGTTCCATCTTTGGGCAACACGAGTCGTCACTGGCAGCGATGCTACAACGCGCCTTCAATATTCGTCTGGACAAGAGCTTGCAGCGTACAGATTGGACGCGCCGTCCTCTGCCACCCGCGATGATCGCCTACGCCGCCCGCGACGCAGAGGTAACGCTAGCCCTCTATAAATGGCTCGATCAGTATTATCCTCATATCTTGCAATTGCACGATAATACCAGGCTGCTTGAACCGGTGGCGGCATGGATTGAGCCATTCTTGCGCGGCTCGTCTCTCTACTCGCCTGAAGTCGCCGTTGCTGATGCCCTGACATCAGGCGCACTCGCCAGTAAAGCGCAAATCGCACGCGATTGCGGCGACGCGCTCAATACATTGACACATCCAATTCGGCGCAACCGCTTGCTACGCCTTATCACCGACCTGTCGCTTATCCAACTCGCACCGGATATTATTCCGTTGTTACAGGCACCCACCTCCGATGAACGCGCTGGCAGCGTACGCGCGCTGGGTCGCCTCTCGATCAAATCGGCTCAGGACGCGCTTCGTCCCCTCTTACACGATCCCGTCCAGGACGTGCGCAAAGCTGCCGCCCTTGCGTTGCGCAACCTGAGCAATAAAGAGCCTCGGCAGTCGCGTGCTGCCCCGACAAAAAACGCCGATGGCTCGCGCCGCTGGACCATCACAGCTGCCAACGAGCAACAGAACACGGACGATGAAAATGGTTGGAAGGCTCGTCTCCGCGCCATGATGGATCAGTAGGGACTGCATGCCCTTCTTATCTTCTTCTGGGCAAACGCGTCCCAATCCAGATCAGCAACAACAGACCGGAAATCACGCCAATGCGCCGCACTCGCAGCTCCCATTGCGCCTGCTGCATCGGATCATCCCCGCCAAGATCCAACCAGGAGACAAGCGAACGCGCCAGGCCCTTCTTGCGCTGCTGCTCATCGGTAGCAGGAGGCGGCAGCACCACAATAGTACCTCCTGGCTGTTTGCTAATCGCTGCCCATTCAGCCTCTTGCATAGGCACGATCCGCGCATGACTGGCGGTCCGCAATTGCTCTGCCAGAGCGGTAAAAAATTGTTGAATCAGCAGTTTCGCCGCTCCCCTCACCGCAGAGGCAGGTAGCAGCGTTGCGACTTTGCCCAGCGTTAATGTCCCCTTATAGGCAATCACGGTATTATTATCGCGCTCGCTCAAGCTCACATGCCCCATACCAGTCACAGAGCTATGGCGTCCTTCCCCTTGAATAGTAACCTGGTAATGATAAGGATATTGCTGTTCTGAAATAGTTGCACGCCCTTGATACGTTCCCATGAGCGGAGCATGTTTGATATGAATAACCAGGCTATAAGTATCGTTGTCAATAAGTTCTAACCGCTCGATGCCCGGAATGGTACGTGAAAGCACCTGCTGATCCATTAGATAGCTCCACACATCTTCTGGCGGAGCCTGCAACGTATACGTCCCCTCAATCTCAATGTTCATGAAAAACGTCCTTTGCAATCAAAGATCATTGCTGTTGCAGTCATTATAAGGGGAGAGGCGTGTCCCTGCAACCAGTATCACAACTAAGTAGGGCTTTTCAGTTTTCCATACGCCACCTTCTGGAAAACAACCAGGGCGTACCATCCTCTTCGTACCGACTCGCTTCAGCGCGTCCAATTTATTGTTCGGTGCTTT
>DASTZT010000788.1:0-10181 GCA_035764225.1 Ktedonobacteraceae bacterium | reverse complement strand
TATCGCTGGTACAACAGGCAGCTGGACAAAATTCGTTCCAAGCGTGATAAATGTAAAAAGAAATCGCGTCGGTACATCCATCTCTCGAAGGTGTACCAACGCGTTTCTCAGCAGAAGCGTAACAAACAACGAGACTGTCTGCATAAAGCATCTTCTCTCATCGCGGGCCGACTGGCTGAAAGAGCTGTGGTCATTGGCGATCTTTCCCAACGGCAGATGGTCATCAAAAAGCATGAGAACGAGCATCCCAAAGAGCGGCGCAAACGACAATTTCGTAACCGGATGGTATACAATGATTGGGGCCTCTACAGCTTTGTGCAGATGCTTGCGTACAAGTGTCTGCGCTTTGGGAAAGAATTATATATTGTTGATGAACACGATACGACGAAGACATGTCATCACTGCAAACGCAAGCAAGACATGCCGTTATGGAAGCGGACGTATCGCTGTGAGAACTGCGGCCTGGTGATGGATCGTGATGAGAATAGCGCGATCAACATCTATGAGCGGTTCCTTGCCCGGCTAGGGCCACACACGTAGTCGGTCTACGTGCGGTGTGCTGCATGTGTGTGCAGTAATCGATGATGTGAACTTTGTTAGACACATTAAGAAAGGCAGTGTTTCTATGAGCATTATTTACGAGAAACGCGACCGGGTCGCCTATATCACGATTAACCGACCGGAGGCGCGTAACGCCATTGATGCCGAAACCGGGCAAGCCTTGAGCAATGCCTGGCAGGACTTTCGCGACGACGACGAAGTCTGGATCGCTGTGCTAACGGGAGCCGGCGAAAAATCCTTCTGCGCGGGCGCTGACCTTAAATCGCTCATTCCCAACCTCGCACGATCCAGCACATCAGGAGAAGAAGCTCGTCCACAAAGGGCAAACGACGGCGGCTTCGGTGGCATTACGCGCGGCTTTGAATGCTGGAAGCCGATGATCGCGGCCATTAACGGCCACTGTATCGCTGGCGGCTTCGAAATGATGCTGGCATGCGATCTGCGCATTGCCGTAGAAAACGCCACCTTTGGTCTGGCAGAAGTGCGCTGGGGCATCATCCCAGGTGCAGGAGGCACCCAACGCCTGCCCCGCTCGATTCCGTTAGCTAAAGCAATGGAGATCATCTTAACAGGCGAGCCAATGAGCGCACAGGAAGCCTATCGTCTTGGGCTGATTAATCGGGTCGTGCCACAAGGCGAACTGATGAACGAGGTAGATCGCCTGGTAGGAACGTTGCTCGAACGCGGCCCTCTGGCACTGCGAGCGGCCAAACAGGCCATACTTCAGGGCTTGAATATGCCAACGGAAGAGGGCATGCAGCTAGAGCAGCGCCTGTTCAGATATTTACTCAGCACCGAAGATGCCGTTGAAGGCCCAAGAGCGTTCGCTGAGAAGCGCAAGCCGAATTTTAAAGGCAAGTAGGCAGGTTTTGCTACAAGAGGGTTGCTGACGACGATGGCAACCCTCTCAATACGGGACGGTGCGATGTCAGAGATTACCAATGCTGAGGCGATCAAACAATGGTCCAATGCTCCCCAGGCTTTTGTGGAGAACTTTGGCGATGAGGGAGACTTTACCAGGCGCTATCTCTTAAACCCTGTGATTTTTGCTCTTTTAGGCGATGTGACAGATAAAGCGATCCTCGATGCCGGGTGCGGTCAGGGCTATTTATCGCGACTGCTCGCCAGAAAAGGAGCCACCGTCACAGGGATTGAGCCGGCAGAGAGCTGGTATCGCTATGCGCAACAAAAAGAACAGGCAGAACATCTGGGCATTAGCTATGTTCAAGAAGATTTATCGTCATGTACGCTCTTTTCTGAGCGTTTTGACTATGTAATTGCCAATATGGTACTGATGGATATCCCCGATTATAAAACAGCTTTGCGCAACTGCGTTGCCGCGCTTAAAAAAGGCGGAGGGCTGCTGATCTCTCTGCTTCACCCTTGTTTTGAAGAATCCGGATCGGCCTGGGCGGGCAAAGGCTATGTCGCAACTCATGGCTATTTTGGGGAACGCGTTGTCCCGCAGTCTTATGCGCCATTGATGCACCGACCACTGAGCGCCTATCTCAACGCTATCATTCAAGCTGGCTGTATGCTTCAACAGGTGATAGAGCCAAAACTCGATGAGGAAATAGCACGGCAACATCACTGCGAAAGATATTACCACGTTCCGGGCTATATTGTGATGTACGCGACTAAGCTTCTTTAATCGAACAGGAACGCTATCACCTGGCTTATTACGGTTGTTCGTAAGCCATAAAGCTATGAGCAATCAGGGTTTTATGACAAATTTACCGTCCTTGCTGAAGAGTTCGCCATCGACGCGGATCTCGCTGCCAGCGCGCAGATCACAGACCATATCCCAGTGGAGGGCTGATTGATTTACGCCACCCGATTCTGGGATGCTATTGCCGAGCGCGAGATGTACCGTACCGCCCATTTTCTCATCGAACAGGATATTGCGAGTGCAGCGATCAACGTAGGGATTGTTGCCAAAAGCAAACTCGCCTAACCTGCGAGCCCCCTGATCTATGCCAAGCAGAGCCTCAAGATAATTCTGGCCTTGAGCCGCACTGGCCTCGACTACCACCCCATTCTCGAAACGCAGGCGCACATCTTCAACCGAACGACCCTGGTAAGATGCAGGGAAGGTATAACGGATATAGCCGTTGACCGAATCTTCGACTGGGCCGGTGAAAAACTCGCCATCAGGGAAATTGCGGCGGCCATCGCAATTCACAAAAACACGCCCATCGATGGAGAACGAGAGATCAGTATCTGGCCCTAGCAGATGAACAGTGTGCTTACCATTGAGCCATTGCACATATTTTTCCTGCTGGCGTGAAAGCTCTTCCCAGCGTGCCACTGGATCATCCTCATCCAGAAAACAGGCCCGGTAGACGAAATCTTCAAAATCATGTAATGATAGACCAGTGTCCTGGGCAAAAGCATTGGTAGGAAAGAGGGTTGTACACCAGCGCAGAGCGTTCTCAAAGCTGCGACGCATAAAGGTTTGCATTAAATCGCTACGAGCACTTTGCAGCACTGCCAGACGTGATGGATCAACGCTATTCAATATTTTTGTATTCTCGTCTGCCGCGATCTCGATCATTGCCTCATATTCTTCAACAACTGCCCGAAAGCCGGGAGAAATATAGCGCAATTGGTCGTCAGAACCTTCTTTGAAGAAGGTTTCTTGAACATTAGGAAGAGTAATAAAGGTCTCCGGGTAGGCTCCGACACGAAGAGCTTCTTGTACAAGCTCGCGTACCAGGGAAGCAGCCAGAGGGGTTGCCGTGATAGCGAAACGATCACCTTGTTTTAAACCAAGAGAATAACGCACTAACACCTGGGCCATACGTCGTAAGCGAGGATCAGACATAGGGAGTCTCCTCTCATCATGTTGGCGGCAAAAAAGTTTTCTCTTCAAAGAATGGCATAAAAAATGATAAATACATATAAATATTTACAATTGTCATCAGCTAAATTATAACATGGTTTCGCATTTTTGTCAATATCAATGGTGAATTAACTTAATCAGCTGGTAATTTTTTAAAATGAGAGAGCACTCAGCTCACCCGACAAAAGATTGCCTTCAAGTACACGGTCTCCGGCATCGCTAGATTTGTTGGATGGTCGATGCCGTGAGTGTACGTCTCTAATAACTGGACGGTGCGGTTCAGACGTTGCGAGCTCTGTGAAAGCACGCCCAGCAGATCATCCATGCCGACAACGCCGGAGCATGAGCAGGTGAGCAAAATGCCGCCAGATCGCAATACTTGCATGCCGAGCGTATTCAAACGACGATAGGCTTTTAGCGCCTGAGAACGCGCATTCTGGCTTTTCGCAAAGGCGGGCGGATCGAGCACAACCACGTCGAAGCGTTCCCCTCGCCGACTCACTTCCTCCAGATAATCGAATACATCGGCTATAAGAAAGCTGTGTTCATCGGGATCGAGGCCGTTCAAGGTGAAGTGCTGGCGAGCCGTTGCTATCGCCGGAGCGGAAATATCGACGCTGGTGACACGCGTACGAGCATCGGTGAGAGCGGCGTAGACGGAGAAACCACCGGTATAGCTGAAACAGTTGAGCACACGTTTGCCATGAACATATTTACGCAGGGCCTCACGTTTATCGCGCTGGTCAAGAAAAAAGCCTGTTTTCTGGCCTTCCCAGAGATCCACATTGAAATACAGGCCATTTTCGCGAATAGTCACCTCTACCGGCACCACACCAGCTGCCACTATTGGCTCCTCGATAGCCAGTCCCTCACGACGGCGGCCCTGGCTGTCGTTGCGCAACAACAATCCATGCGCTCCTGTCTCCTCCATCAAAGTCTCGATCAGCAGAGGACGCAGGCGCTCCATGCCAGCAGTGTGGATCTGAACGACCAGGATATCGGCGAAACGGTCCACAATCAAGCCGGGCAAGCCATCCCCCTCAGCATGGATCAGACGATAGGCATTCGTCTGGGTAGCGTCGAATACTTGTCGCAGGGCTATGGCGTGGCGAATACGTCGGCGCAAAAAATCGGCGTCGATACACTCTTCAGGATCGCGCGTTAGAATGCGAATGGCGATATCGGTCTGCGGATTATAGTACCCGCGCGCGATAAATTGCCCCGTTGCGGATTTGACATCAACAAGGCCACCGGATTCTATCCAGTGCGGTGGCTGTTGCAGCGCGCCAGAAAATATCCATAGGTGTCCATTTTGCAAACTCTCATCACGATGAGGTTTGAGACTCGCAGTAGGATAATGAATAGAAGACACGACCCCCAGATCTCCTTACACTTTTATAGTCCTTCCATGCCATTATCCCACATCGGTAAAGCTCCTCAATATCAAAGGATGCTCCTGGCACACTAACTGTGCTTCGAGAGCATCCCTTGCAAGGTATCTGGCGAGGAATAAGTTGCTTACCTCTTCCTCATCCAGGTTTTCTGTTCCTATTGTTTTTGTAGCCTGATCGCAGCAATGACCGGGTCGGTATGATGTTCGGAGTGACGAATTTCGGCTTTTCTCAGGTTACACGCGCTATTGATAAGTGCAATATGGGTAAATGCCTGTGGATAATTCCCCAGAGCCATTTTATTGGCCGAGTCAATTTCCTCGGAGAACAAGCCCAGGCGTCCGGCATACCCCAACAGACGTTCAAACAATGAATGGGCCTCGGCGATCCGTCCCTGCATCGCCAGATTGTCTACCAGCCAGAACGTACAGAGAGAAAAGGTACCTTCTGAGCCTTCCAAGCCATCATCAGAGCAGTAGCGGTAGACGAAGCCATTTTCATCGGTCAGCCTTTCCATGATGCGATCAACCGTTGAGCGCATCCGCGGATCATCCGGTGCGATAAAGCCAACCAGAGGTAGCAGTAAACTTGACGCATCGAGTGCGATATCATCATACGATTGCGTAAACGCCCCGATGGTTGTATTGTAGCCATGAGTCAAGATGTCGGCGCGGATCTGATCGCGCACGATAATCCAACGCTCAAGATCAGCTTCCAGGTTAAGCTGTTGAGCCGCACGAATGCCACGATCTAAAGCGACCCAGCACATGACTTTGGAATAGACGAAATGGCGCAGGCCACCGCGTACTTCCCAGATGCCACTATCAGTTTCGTGCCAGTGGGCGCAAACATGCTCAACCAGCGTGCGCATCATTTCCCACAATGGCCCCTCCAACTTCTCACCATAGCGTTCAAAGCCGCCCTGGCGTCGATAGAGGTGGATACAATCCAGCACCTCACCAAACACATCAAGTTGTTTCTGGGTAGCCGCTTCGTTGCCAATGCGGACGGGGCGAGAATTACAATAGCCGCTAAGATGGGTCAGGACTTTCTCAGGGAGGTCGCGCTCACCGCGAATGCCATACATAATCTGCAAGTCTTCACCATTGGCATAGGAGAGTCGCCGGAGCCAGTGAGTAAAAGCCTTTGCTTCTTCGATAAAGCCCAATACATTAAGGGCATACAGCGTAAAGGTAGCATCCCGCAGCCAGGTATAGCGATAATCCCAATTGCGTATCCCGCCGATATCCTCTGGTAAAGAGGTGGTGGGAGCTGCAACTATTGCCCCGGTTGGCGCATAGGTCATCATTTTGAGCGTGAGCACGCTCCGTTGCACCCAATCCATATAGGGGCCTTCGTAGGTACAACCCGCGATCCAATCTCGCCAACAATGGAGGGTATGCGCCAGCTCTGCATCAAAGTTACGTTGATGAAGTTCGATCTCTACAAGTCTCCGCGCAGCCTGAGCACTCCGGCCCATGCCCAACGCAAAGAGCAGCCGCTCGCCTTCGCGCAGGGTCACACGAGCCATAATCGTAGGATGCCAATCATCCTCATCTTGCACCACCATCATCGCAAATGAGGGCAGCAAATTGGCTCCCACAATCGCCAGGGCCGCATGTTGGTTGCCTCCCGAAATCAGTGCTCCCATATTATCCGCTGCCAGCGACACTTCACTAACAGAACCAGCATAATCTGGAGTAGCCTTGAGCAGGATCTTGATGGACATCTCACCGTGAGTACATTCCACGATCCGTACCAAACAATGACAGGAGCCATCATCGCGCGTCCAAGTGTTGTTGCTCATCCCCTTATAAGGCCAGGCTCTCAAGGTCTCTACCGGCATAAAGTCGGTAAGCACTAGCTCATTAGTCGTACTGGTAAAGCGTGTCTGGAGCACATTGCTCCCGCGCAAGTAACGCTGTGAGCCTGGAATTGTGTCTCTATCAGGTGCGATCTGAAAGTATCCACCTCGCTCCCCATCGAGCAAGCGACAGAAGATCGCCGGGCTATCAAAGTCCGGTAAGCATCCCCAGTCTATCGCCCCATCGGGTGATATCAACACCGTTGAATGACAATCACCGATGACTCCGTACGAATTGATTGGTTGATAATTGCGCTTGAGTGCATTTGTCCCAACCATTGGCACAACACTTCTCTCTGTAGAACTGGTTTTACAACAACATTAGAAATTGCTTAGGGCTCCTTAGAGGAACCTTATAACAAGAAAGAACGCAGAAGGGAACTAAATAGTAACACGCTGGTGAATATGCTCATAATTGGGTAGGATTCCCTACGACATCCTCTCTTACTACTATAACAATGTCAAAAATTCATGCTGTATTCCGTAGACATGTATAGCCCATATATGCTACCTTAATACATTGGTCAGTATAAATACTAGCAGAGCTATCGATGGATACTCATGTATTCATCGATCAGTCACCTGAAAGCTTCTAAATCAAGGCTTGCATAGTAGACGAGAAAGTAAGGGAACATGAATAAACTGTCACAGATGATCCATCATCCAGCAGGAAGAATCGGGCTTACAATGGGACTAACTCTTGGTTTCGCGGCGGCTGTGATGGGCCAGACCACGAAGGTGTTAGCACTGGCGGGACTATGCCGGTTTTTAGCCAGGCACGTTGACCATCCATCATAAAGGCGCAGCTATCATATATACGGCAGGATAGGCTGATGGTTACCTATCTTGCCGACGAATTTCTATTATTCCTTTAGCCAACCGGCTACTTCTGGCGCAAAGTACGTGATGATGATATCGGCTCCCGCTCGCCTGATCGCGGTCAAAACCTCCATGACGACCCGACGCTCATCAATCCAACCATTCTGCGCCGCAGCCTTAATCATCGAAAACTCGCCACTGACATTATAGGCTGCCAGGGGTAAATCGCAATGGTCACGCACGCGGCGAATCACATCCAGATAGGCCATTGCTGGTTTGACCATCACAATATCGGCTCCTTCCGCGATATCCAGGTCCACTTCTCTGAGTGCTTCCCGTACATTGGCGGGGTCCATCTGATACGCGCGGCGATCTCCAAACTGTGGGGTTGAGCCAGCTGCTTCACGGAATGGGCCGTAGAAGCCGGAGGCGAACTTGGCGGAGTAGGCCATGATGGGGATTTGATTGAAGCTATGCTCGTCGAGGATCTGGCGAATGGCCCCGACGCGTCCATCCATCATATCGGAAGGGGCAACAATATCCGCGCCAGCTTCCGCATGCGAGAGCGCCATGCGAGCCAATAGCTCCAACGACTCATCGTTCTGGACGTTGCCGTTATGGATCACACCGCAGTGTCCATGACTGGTATATTCGCATAAACACACATCGGTGATGACCAGCATATCAGGCACTTCAGCTTTGAACAGACGAATCGCCTGCTGAATGATGCCCTGCTGATTATACGCCTCTGAGCCTACCTCGTCTTTTTCGCCAGGGATACCGAAGAGGAGCACAGCCGGGATGCCCAGTTTGGCGATCCGCTCGGCTTCTCGTCCCAGTCGTTCCAGCGGCCACTGCATAATGCCAGGCATCGACGAGATTTCGCGTGGCTCATCGATACCTTCAGCGATAAAAAGCGGATAGATCAGTTGATCGACGTTAAGGTGCGTTTCGCGTACGAGGCCACGTACCCTATCATTCTGGCGCGTGCGTCGCAAGCGCACTGTTGGGAAAGTACTCACCGACAAAACCCTCCTGGTTGAGCGACGTAGGGGCAACCGCGAGGAGTTGCCTTTGGACGCGATAAATCGGGTCCCTACGACGTGTGAAGCACCAACTCAATTGTTTTGATTGTCTCGTCGAGCATCGCATCCTCAAGAGCGAGCGAGATAAAGCAGGTCTCGAATTGGGATGGGGGGAAATAGATGCCGCGAGCTAGCAGATCCCAGAAAACCTGGGCAAAACGGGCTGTATCCGCGCGTTTCGCACTGGCATAGTCGGTAACTGGCTCTCTGGTAAAGTAGAGACAGAACATCGCTCCAATGCTGACCAGTTGCGCTTCAGCATGCGTATCGCGGATGGCTCTGGCGATCCCTTCGGTCAAAAGCTGGTTTTTGTGGGCCAGCTTTTCGTACTGCCCAGGCTTACGGAGTTCGGTCAGGGTGGCGATACCGGCTGCCATTGCCAGGGGATTACCGGAGAGAGTGCCAGCCTGGTACATTGGTCCAAGCGGAGCGACTTGCTGCATAATCTCGCGTCGTCCGCCATAAGCGCCAACAGGCATGCCACCACCGATGATCTTGCCAAAACAGGTCAGATCAGGCGTAATGCCAGTATGCCCCTGTACACAGCCCAGACCGACGCGAAAACCGGTCAAGACTTCGTCAAAGATTAGCAAAGCGCCATAGCGTTGCGTCAGTTCGCGCAACTGCTCCAGGAAACCGGGCAATGGCAGCACCAGCCCCATATTGGCGGCCACTGGCTCGACGATGATGGCGGCAATCTCACCAGGATAGGTGCGAAATAGTTGCTCGACGGCTGCGGCATCATTATAAGCGGCGGTGAGGGTATTCGCCGTCGCCTCTGCCGGTACGCCGGGGCTATCAGGCAGTCCCATCGTTGCCACGCCAGAGCCAGCCTGGACCAGCAGCATATCAGCATGACCATGATAGCAGCCGCTAAACTTGATAATTTTGCTGCGTCCGGTATAGGCGCGAGCCAGACGCAAGGCGCTCATCGTCGCTTCTGTGCCGGAATTGACGAAGCGTATCATCTCAATTGACGGGACGCAAGCGATGACCAGCTTCGCCAGCTCGTTCTCGGCTTGCGTGGGAGCGCCGAAGCTGAAGCCACGCTTGCTCGCATCCACGACAGCCTCAACGACGGTGGGATACGTGTGGCCCAGAATCATCGGTCCCCACGATTGCACATAATCGAGGTAGCGATTGCCATCTACATCGTAGAGATAGGGTCCATTAGCATGATCGATAAAGATGGGATCGCCTCCTACGGCGCGAAACGCTCGCACAGGGCTATTAACGCCGCCCGGTAGCAAGGTTTGCGCTTCCTCAAAGAGAGCATGCGAACGGGTTAGCGTTAGATCGCTACGCGTGTAGATTTGTTGGCTCATCTCTTCACCTCTTACAAGTATTATGCTCCAATTGCTTCCAAAATGTCGCCCATTGACTGAGCAACACAGGTGAACATGGGCGTATCACGTAAAGTATAACTGCTTGCCTCTGTCTCACGCAATTCCTGAACCAGATCAAGGAAGTCGGAGATATTGTCCGTCTCAAAGGCCACCACAAATTCCTGGTCGTCCAGACCAAAGGAATAGGTTGTGTTGAGCGAGACCGTCGGATATTTGAGGCCAACGCGAATATGCTCGTTCATCATGCGCTTGCGGTCCTCTACTGGCAGAGAA
>DASTZT010000787.1:0-4952 GCA_035764225.1 Ktedonobacteraceae bacterium | reverse complement strand
CTATATGAAAAATTATATTGAACCCACTGGCTTCGACACCACCGAGAAAGCTTTCGACAGGTGTTACGCGGGCACCATTGGACGCCAGTTCGGCGAAGGTTTCACGACCGGCGACGCCATCACGGCTGCTAACGTCTATTTGCAGATCGTCGCGGAAACGGCCTTCACCAATACTCTGTTTGTCGCCATGCCGTCCGAAGCTGCCGCCAACGGCGACTATTTGCTGCCGACCGTCTTCCTCTCCGTGCAGTCGGACGAGTCTCGCCATATCAGTAACGGCTATGCCACGCTGCTAATGGCGCTGGCTGACCCCGATAACCGGCCCCTGCTGGAGCGCGACCTGCGCTATGCTTTCTGGAACAATCACGCGCTTGTCGATGCGGCCATTGGCACCTTTATCGAATATGGCACAAAGGATCGGCGCAAGAATCGCGAGAGCTATGCTGAGATGTGGCGGCGCTGGATCTATGACGACTACTACCGTAGCTACCTGCTGCCACTAGAGAAGTACGGCCTGAAGATCCACCACGACGATATTGAGGAGGCATGGAACCGCATCGCCAATAAGGGATACGTGCATAAAACCGCCCAGTTCTTCGCCACCGGCTGGTTCGCCAACTTCTGGCGCATCGATCCCATGACCGAAGAGGACTTCGAGTGGTTCGAGTTCAAATATCCCGGCTGGTACAACGAATACGGCAAATGGTGGGAGCACTATGCCCGCATGTCCAAGCCCAACGGCCACAAACCCATCGCTTTCGAGGATGTGGGCTACGTCTATCCGCATCGCTGCTGGACCTGTATGGTTCCGTGCATGATTCGCGAAGACACGATCATGGACACGGTAGACGGACAGGTGCGCACCTACTGCTCCAAGACCTGCCACTGGACCGATACCGTCGCTTTCCGGGGCGAATATGAGGGCCGTCCAACGCCCGCAATGGGCCGCCTCGTCGGTAAGCGGGAATGGGAGACGTGCTATCACGGCTGGGATGTGGCCGATGTGATGGTTGACCAGGGCTTTGTGCGTCCCGATGGCAAGACGCTGATCCCGCAGCCGCACGTCATCTTTGACGACAAGCAGATGTGGACGTTAGATCACGTCAAAGGGATCGAGTTCCAGAGTCCAAACGTCCTGCTCAACAAAATGACGCCAGAGCAACGCGAAGCCTACATGACCGAATATCGCAAAGGCTTCACCATCAAATAACATCCCATAATATCAAACGAACAGGGCAGGACGCACCAGACGGCCTGGGGAGCATTTCGGGGAAATGGTAGGGGCAAGGGGATGGGCGTGGGTGGATGAGGGGCCTCGCGCTTGCCCTTGTGCTGGTTCAAAGGATGTACGGGCGCTAAAGCGGACGCGATCAATCGCGTCGCCACAGCGTTTCCAGCAACGATGAACGGTAGGGGCAAGGGGATGGGCGTGGGTGGATGAGGGGGCCTCGCGCTTGCCCTGAGGGGGGATGCAATGTTGCTGGGCAGGACAGGCGCTAAAGCGGACGCGCTGAAGCGGGTCGGTACGACGTTTGAGGGCCTCGTGCTTACCCTGGTACGGGTTTGAGAGGTGACTATGGCAATACACAAAGTGCGCTTTCAACCAGTCAATATCGAGATCGAGGTGGGCGAAGACGAGACGGTGCTGAATGCTGCTTTTCGGCAAGGCGTGTCGCTGACACACGGATGCCGCGAAGGGCAGTGCGGAGCCTGTAAGTCGTTTTTGCTGGATGGCGATCTGGAGATGAAAAAATACTCCACCTTCGCGCTGCCCGACTATGAGAGCGAAGAGGGATATGTGCTGCTCTGCCGTTCTCATGTCTACAGCGACGCAGAAGTGGAGCTAATCAACTACGACGAAGATATTCTACGCCTGGGCATTCCTATCGAGACGTTTAAGATGACCATCGAAGCCATCGAACCTCTGACGCACGATATCCGACGCCTTGTGCTCAAGTTTAGTGAAACGGGGAAAAAGATGCGCTTCAATGCTGGTCAATACGCCTCCATTCGCATTCCTGACAGCGATGAGTATCGCGCCTACTCGATGGCAAACACGCCCAGCGCAACCGAGCGACTGGAGTTTATGATTAAGGTTTTCCCGGACGGCGTGTTCTCAGGGTTGCTTGACGGCGGCTTCACGGTGGGGCAAGAGCTGGAGATTAAAGGGCCGTATGGCGTCTTTATGCTGCGTGAGAAGTGGGATACCGATATCGTCTGCATCGGTGGCGGCTCCGGCATGGCTCCGCTCTGGTCATTGCTCAACGATATGGCCGAACGCGGGATCAACCGCAAAGCCACCTATTTCTATGGAGCCAGGACGCGCCAAGATTTGTTTTATCTTGATCGCCTGCACAGGTTAGAGGAAAGGCTGCCCGGCTTCCGCTTTATCCCGGCACTCTCAGAGGCAACGGCAGAGGACGAGTGGGATGGCGAGACGGGACTGATTACCGAAGTGCTGGAACAACATCTGGAGGGCGATCAGAGCCTTACGCAAGCTTATCTTTGCGGCCCTCCGCCGATGATCGATGCCGCCATCCCTGTACTTGTGAGCAAGGGCATCAGCGAAGATCGCATTTTTTACGACAAATTTACGCCAACAGGAGCCGTGTAATTTCAGTACCCTTAAACGGGTCGAAATAGCCACGCGGTCTTGTTGATGCCCTTGAGGGGGAGTGTAGTCGTCATACCTGAGGATGTCAAGTGGAAATGCAGTAGTAACCCGATTATCGCGTCCTATTTGTTAACGGAGGAAAGGATCTTATATGGCAGAGCCGATCACTGACAATGGACCAGCGATCCACATCACCAATGCGCAGGCGGGCGCGGCTACGTTTGTAGGCTCGGAGAGTCGCTCCTTCAACTATTTCCAACCAAAGGGGCGTCAGGCCAGTATCTATGAGGATGTCACAATGGATGTCCAGCCCGATCCTGACCGCTATCTGCTACAGGGTTGGCTCTACGCCTTCGCTGATGGCACCGCAGGATACGACCCGCGCTGGACGAAGATGCAATCGTCCGACTGGCATCGCTTCCGCGATCCTAACGAGCAGTGGCACCGCAATATGTATATCCGCGAGGCCAATACCGTGCGTCAGGTCCAGCAAGCTCAGACAATTGCCAGAGAGCAGAATGTCTATGCCACCTGGGACAAGAGCTGGATCAAATGTGTCGAGACCCATGTTGGCGCAGCGATGCATGCCGAGTACGGTCTGGGCATGCACGTCTTTGTCCCGGCACAGCGCGACGGCACCACCAATATGATTAATAACGCGATAGCCATCAACGCGACCGATAAGCTGCGCCTGGCCCAGGATCTGGCCCTCTATAACCTGGAGCTGAGCGAGCGCATTGCAGGCTTTGATGGCAAAGCGCATAAACAGACCTGGAAACAAGACCCTGCCTGGTCTGGCGTGCGGGAAAACGTGGAGCGCCTGACCGCCACTTCAGACTGGGCCGAGCAGCTCTTCGCTACTAATGTAATCTACGAGCCGCTCTGCGGTGAACTCTTCCGTAGCCAGTTCGTGATGCAGTGCGCCGCTCCTCACGGCGATTTCATCACGCCCGTGCTATTTGGCATAGCCGAGCACGATTACGAGCGCAATCTGACCTATACCATCGACTTCTTCAAGCTGCTCACCGATGATGCCGAGCATGGAGAGGCTAATAAGCAGACTATCGGCGAGTGGCTTGCACGCTGGACGCCCTTTAGCGTTGCTGGAGCGCGTCAACTGCAACCCATCTGGTCACAGCTCCAGCTAAAAGTGCTGCGCTTTGAGGATGCTTATGAGCGAGCCAAAAATCGCTTTACGACGATCCTGTCGAAACTTGGATTAGAGGAGGTCCAGCTTTGAGTCAAACTGCGGAAAACAAAGCCACAGGTACGCACTCTGCGTATGAATTGCAGTTCAAACGCGAGCCATCCAACCTCTGCGGAGTGACGATGAGCGCCAGCGTCGAAGGCAACGCAATAGCCGAGCTTATGAGCAAGAAGCCTGGCATACGAGTCACGCGCTATCCCGCCATTATCCGCATCGATGCGGAAAAGATGATCGAGTTCGACATGGACGAGATCGGGGCGGCGCTGGGCTATGAGCCGGGCGAATACGATGTGTATGACTTCGAGGTAGAGACATCAACGCACTACGGGCGGCAGGTGCGGCTCGACGACAGGGTGCTCCTCTTCGCCAATCCCGAAGATGCCGCCGAATATCTTGGATTTGAACCGGAGCCCACAACGCCATCTCAGACCGATTCGGTCGGGTAGGGGCAACCCTCGCGGTTACCCAACTGCGGCTCCCCGATAGCAGTTACCCAACCAGGGGAAAATGATCGTCTGGGTTCTGGTAAGCAAGGAGAGATCATAGCAATTTGCCGATAACCGCCAGGGATCGGAGGCGCTAAAGCGGACGCGCTCAAGCAGGTCGGTACGGCAGAGGACAGCATTTTATGATATTGGGAGCAAAAGCGGTAGGGGCAAGGGGAGGCGACGTGGATGGGAAGGAGCCTTGCGCTTGCCCTGGAGACCGGAGCGTTTAACCAAAGCACATACACATAGCTAGGAAACAGGAGGTCACGACGAGATGTATCGAACTGATAGCGGCGAAGAGGTCTTCGTCATAGACTGCCACTCTCATTTGTGGGATGCCAGCCCCGCCAACCAGAAGAATAAGTATGGTCGTGGATGGATCGATTGCTTCTATGCCTATCACAAAAATCTTTCCCCTGCCGAATATGTCTGGTCGCTGGAAAAGTACGAGAAATACTCACCCGATGATATGGTATTTGACCAGTTCGTCAAGGGCTATGTTGACCTCGCTATCCTGCAACCCACCTATTTGACCGACTTCTACCACAACGGCTTTAACACCATTGAGCAGAATAGCGTGATGAAACAAGCTTATCCTGATCGCTATATTCTCAATGGAGCCTTTGACCCTCGTGATGGCGAG
>DASTZT010000786.1:0-5333 GCA_035764225.1 Ktedonobacteraceae bacterium | reverse complement strand
GGAGAAATTCTGTTTATGTCGATCCAAGCTATTTGACCCCCGCGTTAAAGAAGATCATTTTTCCACCTGAAACACGGGGAAGACAGATAACTATGTTTTAAATATTTAGAAAAGCTTCCCCTGTAAAAAAGGGGCTACTGGTGCCTCATCAGGAAGAGTAAGAGTTCGTTGAACCGCCGCATCGGTAGTTTGTGTTGCTTGAGGTATATTTACCTCTTCTCTATAGAGGTTTGCAAGTAGAGGAATAGCATTTACCGCTAGATCAAAGTACTGTTCATCGAACTCCACTCCTACACTTGTATAACCCACATATTCAGCAGCCGCTATAGTGGAGCCCGCACCCATAAAAGGCTCTAAAATCCTCCCTGCCCCTAATGGTAAAGCTGCACGTACAATATACCTCATAAACCTTTGGGGTTTAAGAGATGGATGATTTGCAATTTTGCGTTCTTCCGACGGAGTACGTTCACTTGGTACGACATCTGTAAATGGGCGGTCAGGTGAGTCGCGACGTAGACCCCCTGTTCTCCATCTTCTTAGATTATCCTGTACACGACCATCAAGCGGCTTACGAAATAGCTCCCACGGCTCCCAAGCAGAACGGGGCATAACAGTAACATCACAAAACTCTTCCTCTGCATTTTTTGGCCTATCACCACCTCTTAACGTTTGCACCAAACGTACAATCTCTCCTCGCCTTTCCCATCCACTATCTGTTAATGCTGCACAGAGAATATGTGACAGGAATGTGTTTGTCGCGATGAACATATGGGCTCCTGGGACCACCACACGAAGAGCCTTAGTACCCCAGGCAAAAAAAAATTGATATAAACTTTTTAAATCGTCTTCATCTAAAACAGTAAATCGAGGCAAGGGGGAACGCGTTGTACCGTTTAATGTAGGAGGTATACGCCACATTCCCACACGGTTTCCATTGCGCATTTTTGCCTGTTCGTCTGTAGAATATTCCTTTAGCCCGTAAGGAGGATCGGTAATTATTGCCTCAAAACTATTTTCAGGTTGAGCATCAAGCCACTCTATACAATTAGCATGATACAATGTATATGCCATGGTTGCCTCCGACTTAGAATTTGTCTCTAGTAGTATAGCAAAAATCTTCTCATATTTTGCATCTGTTTTATGAAGAGCTTGCCCAAGTTGTTGATGCATGGCAATGGCATTGGTCAGGGGGTCCGTTCTTTCCCAGAAAATCGCTGAATATGCTGCGCACACTTGAAGAGATAGAAGGCATTATAACTATCTACCCTGTGAGATGGCGCAAAATCATCTCGCACACGTCGGTCGCATCAATCACGGAGCCAGCGAGCAAACTGGCTTGCTGCGTTATGAATAGAGGGCTGTTTTCAGGAGGGGTATCAGTGCGCCCGTGAGAGCCGCGCACGAGGGAGGCATCGAGCGGGATGACATCCATCAAATAACGAAAGCCCAGCTTCTTTTTGAGCAGCTTCCCGCCTATTTTGAGCCAGGGAAGCTTGAGACGAGGATCGATAAAAAGTTCTACGGGATCATAGCCGGGCTTGCGATGGATATCTACCGTTCGGGCATAATCGGGCGCGACGGCGCTATCGAGCCAATAATAATAGGTAAACCAGGCATCTGGCTGCGCAATCGCGATCAAATCACCCGCTCGTGGATGATCCAGGTGGGCCTTCCGCTTGCCCTCGCCGTCTAATACTTGCGCAACTCCATCAACCGCCTGCACGACGGTGCGCACTTCATCCAGACGTGCAAGGTGATTGACATAGATATGCGCCAGTTGATGATCGGCCACAGCAAAGGCGGCGCTTGCACCCGCATCAAGCAGCTCTCGCCCCAGTTCGGATCTCACGGCCAGCAGGCCATGCTTACGCAGCTCGCGGTTTAAATGAATCGCTCGCGAGACAGGCGTGATGCCATATTCAGAGACAAAGATAATGCGCGTATGACGCGTTTGATAGTAATCAATGAGATCGCCACAGACAACATCCAGTTCATACAAATCATCTCTGATGCTCTGGCAATCAGGACCGAGGCGCTGTAGGCAGTAATCCAGGTGCGGGAGATAGATCAGGGTCAGCGTCGGGTTGTACCGCTGATCTACCATTTTCGCCGCCTCCGCAATCCAGACGCTTGCCGCTATCGAGGTCTGTGGTCCCCAGAACTGGAACAGAGGGAATTGGCCCAAGTGTTTCTGTAGCACAAAGCGCAAATCTTGCGGGGTGGTATAGATATCTGCTATTTTGCGACCATCCGCCGGATAGCACGGACGTGGAGTAACCGCATAGTCAGCCGACGAATACATATTGAACCACCAGAAGAGGTTAGCACAGGTAAAAGTTGGGTCAAGAGCACGAGCTATCTCCCAGATTTTGGGACGCTGGATCAGAGCATTGGCCTGCTTCCAGAATTTTACCTCGCACTCGTCACGGAAGTACCAGCCATTGCCCACAATGCCATGCTCAGAAGGAAAGCTGCCTGTCAGGAAAGTGGCCTGGACGGCACATGTCACAGCAGGAAGGACGGTTTTTATCGTCGCTTGAGCGCCACTCGCCAGAAAGGATTGTAAGCGCGGCATCGCCGGTCCGATCAGGCGCGGCGTCAATCCGACAGTATTAATCACCACAGTTTTATGCATGTTCATGTCCCCTTCACATAGCGTTGTAAAAAGAGCGTCAGGCCAAACGACGCTAGAGCAAGGATGACACCAGCAATGCTCCCTGCTGCCGCCAACACCAGACCATCCAATAATGCGATTCCTGCGATCAACTGCCCCACTGTGCGACCGATCTGGCCCAACAATGAACGATAGGCCAGGTAAAGACTATAGGAAACCCAGGTGGTAAAGAGCAGCACCAGGCAGAACCCGAAGATAGACATCTGAAATACGAAATAAAAGGCAGGGAGAAAAAGCATGATGACGATCCCAAGTTGCACAATCCCTGGTTTGTGCTCAGCCTTCGCCAGCATGGTTAAAGCGGCCACGTAACAGAGGAGCAATTCCCCAGGTATCAGCAGAGGAAATAGGGTGCGAGGAGCACACGAGAGAAAGGCAATCACATATACCATCAAACGACAGAGCGCCATTAAAAAGGGGCTAAGAGGATTCTGCTTATGCCAGCGATTATAGCAGACGATTAAAGCGATAAGTATCAATCCACAACAGAACGGAACAGGACCGATCAGCCACAAGAGCGAAGAGCCGAGAGCGAAGAGCGCGATCACCACCAGAGTCGCGGTGGTGCGCGAGAGCATGCCCGCAGGCAACGGACGTTCTGGTCGCTCATAGCAATCGATGGCATAATCCAGCAGGTCATTTAAATACATACCCGCGCTATAGAACAGCACCATCGCGATTGCCACCAGTCCTATCCGTGCATCAGGCCAGAGGGAACCAGCCAGGGCAGCTCCAGCCAGCGTATCGCTGACGACGGTGGGGCTATTAGAAACGCGAGCCAGGGCAAGATGGCCATAGAATGTTTTGCGCCACGAGTGGGAAATCACAAGCTTATTGCTCACAACAGGTTCCTCAATACCCACGCATATTCGCGGGCAATCATCGACGACAAATCCGTTTTTAGCCCATCGGGCAAGACATTCCAGGTGTAGGTCTCAATCTCCAGGTGACAACAGAAGCGTTTTTGCATAAGCAGTTTGAGCATAGCGAGAATGGTATCCTGCGTCGATTGGAAGCAGGAAAAGCGCGGGATAAAAAGCGGAACATGAAAATGAATGCGCCACTGAGCCATGTGGCAATCCGAGGCGCAGGGCATGACTAAGTCAGGATAGTGCTGGAATGTCCCATCGTGATTCTGCTGCACCACCTGGTGAAGATAGGTCGATTCGGCAAATGGCGCTAAGGCGCGGCTGATCTCCGCTCGTCGCGACCCATCATCAGGAAAGGTCACTTTGAGCGCCGAACTGAGCTGGACCTTCCCCACCTTGATGCCGATATGCTCAAAACGCTCCAGCACAGCGGCAGGATCTTCGTATGCTACCGCCATATGGCAGGTATCCAGGCAAACTTTGATATGCTCTAGCAGGTGAGCGTGCGCCTCATCTTGAGAGATAGCAAGGGCATTGGCCAACATTTTTGCACCGATGGTCAGCAGCCAGTCGGTGTAAAACTGCACAACCTCATCGCCATTTTCTAGCAAGCAATCCGGCTCCGGTTCAAGGGCGAGACAGATAGATTTGCCGCACTCCTGTTTCAGCCGCACCAGTACCTCGGCAACGCGCACAATATTATAGGTCATACATTCCCAGTGAGCCGGGGCAAGCTCGTCCCCTCCGTTTTCGCGAGGAAACATTTTATAGGAAAGCGGGCAGGTAGAAATACTGCCTTCGATGCCATCGGGCAGCAAAAACGCGAGAATCTCGATCAGGTGCAAGGTGTATTGCACACGCTCGTCCTCAAGCCAGTCCGGCCTATAGACATTGGCCTTCACAGGTAATTGATGGAATGGGCCATAAGGGAACCCGTTGAGGGTGAATACGTAGAGTCCCTGCGCCTGAAGGAATTGCAGCAATTGTTGCAAGCGATCCCCACACAGCAGTTCGCGGCTCTCTTTCCCTGAGAGTCGTAAACCGATGCCAAATGCATGATCGGGCGCAAGCCGCTGCTTCAGGGCGGGTCCATACTGTTGCAGGTTGGCATAGACCTCGCTCCATCCATTGCCAGGATGGACATTGGTACAATATGTCAAATGAAAAATTTCCCCCGGTTCCGATCCTACATGCACTCGCATAACGCCTCTATCACCCTTTCAATCAGCCAGCACCATCTAAGAATACAGGGCCACGCTCTCGCTCTTTGCCAGACAAAATTTGGGCGACTGGCTAAGAAACGCGACCGGGTTCTCGTAGACCATTTTATGGATCAGACGCTCGCTGTGGCCGCGACGGCGCATCTCCAGCACAAAATGCGGGATGGCCGTGGGCAGACTCGGCCCCCAATCACAGGCGGAAGCCACGCAAACGCGCTCGCTACCGTAGATTTCAATCATATCGACGGCGCGCGTCACCGACGTTTTTGTCTGTGGATAGAGCGTCAGCCCCGTCCAGAAGCCATGCTCTAGAATCAGCCCAATGGTGTGCTCCTCCGCGTGATCCACCAGCACGCGTCCAGGCTCGACGCGGCTCTCTGCCAGAAGCGTATTGACGATCACGTTCGTTCCTTTATATTTATCTTCCAGGTGGGGCGTGTGGATATGGATCAGCTGATCGTAGCGCAAGGCCAGCTCAACATGGTCAACGAACGTCGCTATCTCGTTGCGGGTGACGCGGTTCAGGCCAATCTCGCCGATGCCCAACACATTGGGGCGGTCCAGAAACGA
>DASTZT010000785.1:0-8362 GCA_035764225.1 Ktedonobacteraceae bacterium | reverse complement strand
TTCTTGCTCTTCCTGCCCGGCCCCTTTATTCTGATCGGTTTGGCCCTCAATGAGGTTGTCCATTTGGCAAAGCGCATCTTCTCAGGATGGTCGCTTGTGCCAAAGGTAGCCGTCGTGCTTTTGAGTATGCTGCTGATTCTGGGGCAATTTGTCAGCTCTACTGCCTACCTGCTGAAAATGAGCGAGGGGCATTTCAATGACCGCACGATTCAGAATATTCCATACGTCAACGATCTGAACTCGCTATGGAATGCCGTTCAAGCCGCGGATCAACTGGCGCAAGCACGCCATATCTCCCGCATATTTATGAGTATGGATAACAATATCCAGCCCACTATGACCTATCTGGGAGCCACATTACGCACGCCCACGACTGTCTTCGGCTACGATAGTTGCCTCATCTTGCCAACGGCTGCAACAGGCGCTGCGGTCTATCTGATTGGTCCGTACGCGGATCGCATCGATGCCATGCTGCATCAATTCGCCACCGCCGACCTTGTGGCTCAATTGCCTCGCCTGGGAGGTCAGCCTTTCAAGTTGTATCTCGTAACCCCGAAAGCAGCGGATGTTACGGCAGCCCCCTCCAGCAATGCGACGGCTTCGCTCCCTCAACTGGAGCAAAACGCTCAGGTGGTGACGGAGCCAACGGGAAATATGGCGGTAACGCGCTGGCATATTCAACGCGAAGCCCCCGTTGCCCCACGCACGCTCTATAATTACCAGTTTAGCCTGACGCCTGATGCAGGGACAAAGCCGATCATGACGACTTGCGCGGTGACAGATCTGCATAAAAACGATCAACTTCTGGCAGCATTTCAGCTTTCAGGGAATCAGGTGAGCACGACGCAAGCAGCGATTCGTGGCCTGGCGTTTGATATTGTGCCGGATACGCATCACGTTGGCCCGCTACGCTTCACATCGTTTCATACCAGAACGATCAATACCAGTCCTTTTTCTGGTTAGTGAGGGAAAAATAAGATAGCTTCAGGTGCGGGCTGCGTCCTGGCGCTGGATGTGGAATGTTCCCAGGACACGCGCAATAGGTTTGCGTTCGCCCTCGTTGATGTTATAGACGCTGCACTCTAATACGGCAGTCAAGCGACCATGATGGACAAGCGTGGCCTCTGCCGAAATTTCTCCAGTGCGCACCGGGCGCATAAAGTTGATTTTAGCTTCGATAGTGCTGAAATTCGTGTTGGGTGGTAGCACCGACATCAGAGCCATCGACATCGCTGTATCCGCCAATGTAAAGATTACGCCGCCGTGAACGATCTGCTGAGCGTGGTACAAGCGAGCATCAACGTGCAGATGGACCGCGCCCGTACCATCCTGAACTTTGTCGATGCGCGTGCCAAGCAACTGAAATATGCCAGACTGGTAAGCTCTCTGGCGCACGGCTTCCAGGTCTGGCGAGGGAATGTGTTCAGAATCTGTCATGTCTTTGTGTGTTTACCTTCCGCGCACAATGCGCTCCATATCGCGTCTCACGTCGCGTTCTGCGATAGCATCGCGTTTGTCATAGAGCTTTTTACCGCGACAGAGGCCGAGTTCGATTTTTGCTCGTCCCCCCTTAAGGTACAGCTTGAGAGGGATCAGTGTCAAGCCTTTGGTTGCTACCCTGGCCACCAGTTGATTGATCTCGCGCTTGTGCAGCAGCAATTTACGTTTTCTGAGCGGCTCATGGTTATAGCGATTGCCGTGCTCGTAGGTGGCGATGTGGGCATTCTCTAGCCAGACCTCTCCATTGCGTGCTATCGCATACGATCCGCGCAGGTTCACCTTCCCTTCACGAATGGATTTAATTTCGGTGCCGACCAGTGAGATACCAGCTTCAATGGTACGCTCTACGATATAATCATGATACGCCTGCCGATTGACGGAAATGACTTTAATCGGCACATGGGTGTCCTGGGCCTGTTCTTTCTTTGCCGCACTCTGTTTTGCCATGAAACAAACTCCTTGTCGCAAGGACGTATATCTGCTGTATAGTATAGTTAGAAAAGAATCTCTTGCACACGATATTGAGCAGGGCCGTTGCCCTGTTTAAGCCCTGAAGTAGCGAGAACGCTGTTAATATCTAGCATCATACTACAATGAGCACTGTGCGTCGAGAGGGATTCCGTCAGGGCTTTTCAGTCCTGACATCGAGGAAAGAAGACGCTCTTCGTACCGACCAGCTTTAGCGCGTCCGCTTTAGCGCCTGTCCTGACATGGAGCCGCATCGCTGATCGTGTCAAAGGCCGTGCGAGAAGCCTTCTTTGGGTAAAAGGAAAAATTTGGGAAGGACAGGCAATAAATTGGACGCGCTGAAGCGGGTCGGTACGAAAGGAAAAATTCGGGATGTTTTACCATCTAGGTCGGTTTGCTACCCGCTTTCACTGGTTGATTGTGGGTCTGTGGCTAGCGGCTGCGGCTATTGCGCTGCCATTTGCCCCGCAGGCAAGTCAAGTTCTGCAATCTGGCGGCTTTATCAGTCCTGATGCCGAGTCACAACGCGCCATTGACACGCTAGCCCGCAATCTCCACCTCGATTTGACCATTGTGCAGGTTATTTTTAGCAGCCAGCGTTATAGCGTGGATGATGCCCAGTTTACGCAACAGGTTCAGTTCTCGCTCTCAAAGCTGCAAGGGTGGTCAGAAGTCACTCATATAGTGACGTTTATCGATAATCCGCGCCAGGTTTCGCTGGATCGGCACGCGGCCTATGTCAATGTGCTGTTGAAGTCCGATCCAGATACCGCTCCCAAACTTTTGCCGCAATTGCAACAGCGTTTGCAAGCCGTTCCTGACCTGACGTACAAAATTGGTGGCGGCCCCGTCTTTTATGAGGATATCCAGGCGGTAAGCGAGCGCGATCTGCGCCGGGCGGAACTGCTCGCTTTTCCCTTTGCCATCATCGCGCTCCTGTTCGTCTTCCGCTCGGTTGTCGCGGCTGTGCTGCCCGCGCTGGTTGGGGGGTGCGCGGTGGTGATCTCGCTCGCGCTGATCTTTGGTCTGGGACAGGTGACGCCACTCTCCATCTTCGTGCTCAACATTACGACTCTCTTTGGGCTTGGGCTTGGCGTGGACTACTCGCTCTTCATGGTGAGCCGTTTTCGGGAGGAGATAGCGCGTGGACGCAGCGTTCAGGAGGCGGTGATTCTCACGGTTGCCACTGCCGGACGAGCCGTTGCCTTCTCCGGGCTAACGGTAGCGATTGGCCTCTTTGGCCTGACGTTTTTCCGCATTAATATGTTGCGCTCGGTCGGGCTGGGTGGCATGCTGGTGGTGCTGCTGGCCGTGCTGGCTGCGCTTACCCTGCTGCCGGCTGCTCTAACAATTCTTGGCGCGAGGATCAACGCATTGCCGGTACGTTTTCCACGTCTGTTGAAGCGATCTCCCAATGCTGCCAATGGAGTTCAACCGACGACGGATCTGCAATATGGCTTCTGGTATCGTTTATCCAGGTTTGTGATGCGCTATCCTCTGCGCGTGTTTGTGCCGGTGCTCTGTTTATTGATCGGCTTTGGCCTGCCCCTCCTGGGCGTACGTTTCTCCGCTCCCGATGCCTCCATCTTGCCCTCGGATGTGCCGTCGCGAGCCGCGTACGATCTGCTGGCGACGCGCTTTGATCAACGCGAAACGACCCCGATTCTGCTGGCTGTGCAGACTCCCGGCAACGTGACGACGGCAGCGAATATTCGCAATCTCTATTATTATGTCAAACGTATTGAGGCCGATCCGCGTGTGGCTCGTGTAGATAGCATTGTCAGCGCCGATCCGCGTTTTACCCTGGAGCAATATCAAGCCCTTTATAGCAATCCGCAATTGATCGCAGATCCCTATCTGCTGGCTTTGCTGAAAAGTTCCGTCAATGGCAATACCATCATGATCCAGGTTATCAGCAAATACACTATGGCGGATATCCGTTCGCAGGAGCTGGTGCTGACCATTCGTAATACGCCGCCGGGCAATGGCATTAGCGTGCTGGTCGATGGCGGCTCTGCGGGCAATCTGGACTACGTCAACTCGCTCTACACCGATTTTCCCCTGGCCGTGCTGATCGTGGCGGTTACCACCTATATCGTGCTCTTGTTGTTATTCCGTTCAGTTGTGCTGCCGTTGAAGGCCATTCTGATGAATACGCTCTCGATCCTGGCGAGCTATGGAGCGCTGGTCGTCATTTTCCAGGATGGCTTCTTGCATCAGCTGCTTGGTTTCGCACCGCTAGGCTTTGTGGAGGCGTCTAGCCCCATTCTGCTGTTCTGCTCATTGTTTGGCCTCTCGATGGATTATGAAGTGTTCCTGCTCTCGCGGGTGCAGGAAGCATTCTGGCAAACGGGCGATAATACGCGGGCGGTGGCGCTCGGCTTACAGCGTAGTGGGCGCATTATTACCAGCGCGGCGGTGATCGTCATCGTCGTCAGCGCCTGCTTTGCTACCGCTGATATGATCCTGGTCAAGGCGCTGGGACTGGGTATGGCCCTTGCCGTCGTCATTGACGCCACATTAGTACGTGGCTTGCTCGTTCCTGCCACCATGCGTTTGCTGGGCGATTGGAACTGGTGGTTACCATTTGCTGGCGTGCAGCGCCGTCCACCGCGTTTGCAAGAGTATATAGAAGAAACTGAATTGGGTGGTGCTTCGCAGCAGAGAAGCAGCGAGATGGCAACGGATATGAGCGCCGGAGGGAAGCGATGAACAAGAAAAATGTTGCGGTATCGAGCGTCTTTTTGCTCTTGCTCTGCCTGCTCACCTCCTGTGGTTTCCCCGGACTGGTCTCCACCTCGGCACGTTTACCGCAGGTAAGTGAGACCCCCCAGGCTAATCAGCTACCGCCAATTCGTTTTCCCCAGGACGAGGGGGCGCATAATTCCCTGACCGAGTGGTGGTATTACACGGGTCATCTCGATGCTGTCGCATCCGATGGGAGTCAGCATCACTATGGCTTCGAACTGGTCGTATTTCAGGCGTTGCGCAGCGATCTACCGCCGGTATACGCTGCTCACTTTGCCATTAGCGATATCACGCGTGGCGAGTTCCATTACGATCAGCGCCGTCTTATCGCCTCCAGTACCCCCATACCTGATGGCAAATCCACGCAAGGTATCGATCTAAAGGTGGGAGATTGGGCCATTCAGGGCATCAATGGTCAGGATCAGCTCACGGCTCAAATGAAAGATTATGCCATTCTTCTCAGTTTGAAGGGGCTGAAGGCTGCCAGTTTACATAATGGGAATGGCATCATTACTTTAGGGCTAGCTGGATTTTCTTATTACTACTCGCGAACTCGCATGGCAGTATCGGGAACGATTCTGGACCATAATCAGTCGCTGCATGTGACAGGACAGGCGTGGATGGATCATCAGTGGGGAAACTTTCTCCCCTCCGGCGTAGGAAGCTGGGACTGGTTTAGCCTTCAGTTGAACAATAACAGCGAAATGATGTTGTACTTCGTCCGCGATGTCACAGGTAAGATTGTCTCGACCTATAGCGAATATATCGACGCCAGTGGTAAGAACTCCTTCATTGCTGAAAATGCTTTGCAAATCACCACCCAAAGCCAATGGACCAGCCCCAGTACAGGGATTACTTATCCTTCCGGTTGGAGGCTCGAACTGCATGATGCTCGTTTGCCTACGACGTTGCTGATTACTCCACAATTGAAAAACCAGGAGCTAATAACGTACAATTCAACAGGGAACGTCTACTGGGAGGGAGCCGTCAGTATTGAAGGGCAGGGCAATAGCGGACCCGTCAAAGGTGAAGGTTATGTTGAGCTGACAGGATATACAAAATAGGCATCTGCACCCTCTTACGGCAGAAAATTACAGAAGACATACATAAGATTTTATTATAAGAATATTATGTTTAGTGGGCAGAAAAAGGGAAAGGGGTGAGATAGCAGAAATTGTCGTGAAAATTCCCTTGAATAACATAACATATTTTGCGCATTATGTATGTAAAGAAAACATTTTGTCGTTCCATCTTGTAAATATTTCGGGGCGTTGTGTTCTATGCTTGATGGCTCATTGGCTGAGGAAGTGGAGAATGGTGAAAGGGGTAATAACATTTGTTATGGTACACTTGCAACATATTTTTGTTAGAGATAGCGCAATTGTCAGCATGTTGACGAGGACGTGCGTGAATATGGTATACTTTGTTGCGGTGTTACAAGGATATTGGGATTGTATGTAGGGAAACGTGGATAATTATCCACAACATTTCGGCTTTCAATGTTTGTATAATGTAATGCAATTGTGCAGCAGTATTCCGACGTTGTAATAGAGGCTGATACAGCGGGGAATCGTCCGAGGTGGGGATGGATGAGCCATAGAGAGGAGGTACGCGCTTCCTCTTCCGTGTAAAAAGCGGAAGGCCCCGCGCGCTGATTGTTATGGAAGCGAGAACGCACTCGTCTACATTAGAAGAATCGACAATTATCGAACGTGTTGCGCGTATTGTCTCTAGTGTACGCGGGACAAAGCCTGATTATGCACGTCTGGCAGCAGAACTAGAGCAGGCCATTCCATTTGATGTTTTTGGCGTTGTGCTGTTGCGCCATGATCGTCAGGCGGTGCGCATCATCGCCTGCCGTCGTGAAGCTGGCGAGTGGACGATTTTTCATCATCAACATCCCCTTGCGGATTCGAAGCTGGAGCAAATGTTACAGACGCCTGCTCTGGTAGTTCAAGATTATCCTGATGGGCTAGATGGCGCTCCCGTCCTCAGTGGCGACGCACTGAGCGGGTATCATCAATTGCGTTCCACTGTCATTGTTCCTCTGATTGTCGAGGAACATGTATTGGGAACGCTTGAATTGGGCAGCACGACCATCCAGACCTATGCCGATAAAAACTTGCAGCGCCTGATTAACGCCGTAGCGCATGTTTTAGCAGCGGCCATTGAAAGTGCGCAATTGGGTGGAAGCGCCGAGATCCAAAACCGTCAGCGGCAGGCGCTCAAGGATGTTTCCAGCGCCCTGGCCTCAAAGATGGATCTTCCCACCATCTTAAATCAAATTGTAGTTGGGGTGACAAAGGCGTTAAATGTTGCTTCCACGATTATTATGCTTGATCGACGGGATGGAAGATTGTACCTGGAAGCGCAAGCTGGATTTGATCGGGCCGCGCTGAACAGGGTGCTCAGTCATGGCGGCTGGCGCATGACCGATAAGTGTATCGTCGGTCGGACGTTATTGCGCCGTCAGTCCTTTGTCTCTCAAGACATTGCCCTTGATGAGCGTTTCCCGGCCAGTCGCGTTTTCTCGCAAGAGCTGGGCATCAGCTCCATTCTCAGCCATCCCTTAATCACCGAGACAACAGTCTATGGCGCTTTGCTCCTGTGCTCGCCTGAGCCGGGCGGCTTTACGCCATTGAAAGCCGATATTCTTTCGCTCTTCGCCAGCCAGGCTACCGTTGCTATTCACAATGGTGTGCTGCTTGAGGTGGCTCAGCAACATAATCGGTTACGCGAGGCTGTCGAACAGCTTGAGCAGACCTATCAGCCCGATGCCTTCTCGTACGCCGCTGGGGGTGACGAAAAGATCGAGGATCTACAGAACGAGTACACCTTATTTGTGCGCGTGCGTGAAGAGGCGCGGCGTGCTTTTGGCATCAGTTTTGCTAATGTCTTGCATCTGATCAGTAATTTCCTGCTCACCACGCCCAACGAACGCGTTTTGCAAGCCATGCTTCCAACCAGGAGTGAAAAAGAAGAAAGCGACCACGACCTTGCACCTGTTCCTGCCAGTCAGCTGAAAACACCAGAGGATATACAGGGCAAAGAGCGAGGAGATCTTTATGCCGATACGCTCTCGCTCCTGGCGCAGACGGCTGAAGCGGCTTTAGTGCGTGCTGGCATGGTGGGAGAACTGGGCAAATTGCTCATGCAGTTAAAACAATCGACGGATGGAGTCAAAGACGCCTGGTTTGTCGTCAATCTCAACAACATCTGTTCTTATATGAATCCGGCTGCTGAGACTTTTTGTGGGATACGCCTGGACGATCTTACCGCCTATAATGCTGGTTTTGCGGCCACTATGCAAAAGCAAGACTGTCTGCTCACGATAGAGAATGTTTTTGAGAAGCTATTGGCGCGTGTGCGCAATGTAGAAGAAGTTCGAGCCTACCTGCAAGGTTTTGCTCAAGGAAGCACCTATCGGCAGGAATTGCGCTGTATTCTTGCTGTAGAACCTGTGTATTCTCATTTCGTGATGCCATCCGCCATAAAAGGTAGCAGTTCTTTGCAGTCGGAGAGCGCGCCCGGAGACTATCATTATCAATTTATCCGCTATCCGCTCTACAACCAGCAAGGGCAGTTAGAAGGTAGCGCATTGCAGGTGCGCGATGTCACTGAACAGGTACGTGACGAGAAGAATCGT
>DASTZT010000784.1:0-5055 GCA_035764225.1 Ktedonobacteraceae bacterium | reverse complement strand
TGCTGTCAACGGGGGCTTCCAGCGTGACGCGGAAGGTGTGGAAGCCGGGCGAGGGAGCGAGCAGGCTCAGATTGATATCTTGCACCCCAATGGGAAGACGAATGCTTTGTTGAAGGATGATCGCCTGATCGAGGTAGACGCGTAACGTACCAGTTTGCGCTACGGTGCTGGAGAGCCGGACGTGCAGCACAAAACGCTCGTTGGTATGGAGCTGAGTGGGCGCGTCCAGGCCATCAATACGCGCCTCCTCGCCAGTAATGTTGGGGAGCGGGACGATATCAAGCCGGATGCCCTGCTGTTGCAGCAATTGCGCTTCTGGGAGCGCATCCTCAAGATTCTGTTGTCCATCGCTCAACAGGATGATGTGGCGCTGGCTATCGGTTGGCAGAATGGCAGCTGCCAGACGGAGTCCGGCTGCCAGATCGGTATAGTTGGTATCGGGGGTGGACTCGAAATGGGAAAAATCGATCTGTTGTTTGACTGATTGCTCCACTAAGGCGTTGCGTCCCACTGCCACGATCCCAATCTGGTCGTCGGAACGTTTGTGTTTGAGCGCGGAAGTGATCCAGTTTTCGATAAAGGTGCGTTGTGGGCCTGTGCTGGCGGAGATATCGCCAACAAAGACCGTTGCCTGACGCGATACCGGTTGCGCCCACGCTGTACCAGCCAGAGCCGCGATAACAAGCGTAAAAAGGGCGAGCCGACAGCTCAGAATGAGGAGACGCTGCCGCCTGGGATAGGGTAGCGCCATACGTTTCCAGGTGAGATAGACCAGCAGGCCAACTGGAAGTAAGAGCAAGAGCAGCCACGGTTGCTCAAAGGTTAACATGGTTGCCTCCTTTTGTGCGCGTCAGGTTTTTTCTAGCGCGTCTGCTGGTTTTCAATACCTGTTTTTTTGCTCTCTGATATCGTTCCTGTAGTTGATTTTGCAGGGTGGTTGCCAACGTATTGTTTGTCGCTGTGCGCACTTGCAGCTTCCCTCCCATGATCCTGCTTGTGCGTGCAGGTGTTGCGGCGGAACGCTGTTTGTAGCCCTGGCTAAAAAGCCACCATTCAGCGCACAGGATGAGCAAAAGGAAGGCCGCGATCCAGGGCCAGATTTCGCGCAACTGGTGTGAGACGGTATTGCTGTTCGGCGTAAAGGCGGTACTGTGCAGCACTGGGAGCGCGCTTGCGGGTGTGAGACGCGATTGTGTGGGATCGAAGAGATTGACAGCGAAGGCTCCCTGAAGCTCCTGTCCGCGCACGCGTTGAGTCACTTGATAAAGGCCGATTTTATTTGTGCCAGCAAAGGGCGTGACCGGGAACGGCGGTCCTACCGTTGTTGTTTGATGATTGGGATCGGTGATCGTTACCTGATCCGCTCCGGGCCAGGTTTGCACGCTCACGGGTACACCAGCGGATACCTGACCATTATTGCCGACCGGTTGTGGTAAGAACCAGTTGGTCATATTCTGCATCAGGATGGGAAAAGCTGGCTGGAGCGGGAGGTCGGAATCGTGCAGGTCGAAGCCGAGCACCGCGACGTGCCTATTTGCAACCTCGCCAGCGATGAGTAGTGGTGTTTCAGGCGCGGAAATAATCGTTTGCGCCCACACTGCCGGTTGCAATTGATGGCTGGCATGGATAACGTGGATGCTGCCCAGATCAACGGCATTGAGCAGATTGATGGAATCGTTGCCCGCGCTAAAGTGGCTCACCTGTATTTGCGGGCCGGATGCACCGAAAAGATACGAGCCGGAGGGCGGATTAACGAAAAAGAGCGAGCCGTTCGGCAGATTTTTTGGCACAAAATCATCGAAAACTGTCAGGTCGTAATTGCCAACCGCACCGTACTTCTCCGGCGTCGTTTCGAAGAGATCAATCGTGGGTTGTAAGCGTAGAGCCGTTCGCAGGAACGTATTGCCTCGCGTGACCAGCAGGACGCGACCGTGAATCGAGCCTCCTACAATGGCCCAGGCGTCGTGGTCGATGCTCATGGCATCCTGGGCAGTCAGATGGGCATGCAAAAAACGCGTCGATGCTGTCAGTGGCCCCCATTGCAGGGCACCTGTTGCTCCAGCAGGTAGCGTAACCGTCTGGACGTTGACGAGCCGACCATCGCCATAAAGCTCAACTGGTATGGAGCGTTGCTGATGGCTATAGTTGGCAACCTGGGCAAAGGCGAAGAGTTGGCCGCGAGTCACGCGTGAGGTAAGGGCCAGCAGCGCACTATTGGGCGCATCGGTGCCAACGCTCAGGTAGCGTACCGGGAAGGGTAGCACAAGCGCCTGGTCAGCATTGATAACGTGACCATCGCCAACGACGAGAACCTGGGCATTAGCGTGTCCTGCCGCCAGGGAGGCCGCCAGCGAAAGAGCCTGCTCAAGATCGGCGTCCTGGTTGGTCACCTGCGCTCGCTGGAGGGCCGCGTTCAATTGAGTTTTATCCTGTGAGTCGGCAATCAGCACCTGGGGCGTGCGTGCCATCGTAATCAGAGAGATGCGTGTGTCGGGACCGAGACTATCGATAAGATCGGCAATAGTATTGCGTGCGCTGGTAAATCTATCAGGAGCGACATCGGTTGCCTGCATGCTGGCAGAGGATTGCAGAATAATAATCGTATCGCCGCTTAACTGGCTGGTGGTGAAGATCGCCGGGCGTGTCAACACGAGCACAATTACTACGGCGGCTAGCAATTGCAGCAGCAGCAACGGTGTAATGCGTAGACGTTGCCAGGGTTGGCTGGCCTGTAAATCTTGCAGAGCTTGCTGCCAGAGCAGCGTACTGCCAACCACCCGTTCCTGGCGTTTGGGTCGCATAAAATAGAAAAGTAAAATAATGGGAATGATAGCGGCAAAAGCTAATGCCGCCGGAACAAGAAAATTCATCCATGCACCTTTAATTTATCGGACCAGATCTATCTGTCGCAATAAGCGTTGGACAACATCAATAAGAAGCGTATCGCTAGGTATCAGAGTATACGTTGCCATATGAGTATGTGCAAAGGCGGCTAATTCTTCGGTAAAGTCGGCTAAGCGTTGCTGGTAAGCTTGCATGATCGCGGAAGAGATGCTGACATCCACATTGCCGTTGCCCTCGCTATCGCGTAAACGCCAATCGCCTTGCATATCAGGCTCAATCTCATCAGGCGAGAGAATCTGGAGCAGAGCTACCTCCTGGCGGAGCTGACGCACGGCCCGGACGCCAGTCTGGTAGCCTGCGGGAGCGAGAAAATCTGAGATAATGATCGTCAGGCCGGGTCCGCTTACAACGCGCCCAATATCATAGAGAGCGCGATTGAGATCGGTCGTGCCTGAACGTGGGAGCTGGTTGAGGAACTCGCCCACCGTCCAGATCGAGTTTTTACCACTGCTCACGCGCCGATAACCAACCAGACGATCAGTCAGTGCGCCAACGATCACGCTATCCTCGCATTTGAGCGAGACATAGGCCAGGGCCGCCGCGGTGCTGGTTGCCAGGGAGATTTTAGTGGGCGTGCCTTGATACATCGAATCGGAACAATCGATCAGGATCGTGACGGTAATATTCTCTTCAGCCTCGAAAACGCGCAAAAAGAGCCGCTCTAATCGGGCGTAAGCTCGCCAGTCGATACGCCGAAAATCGTCACCGGGGGAGTAGCGTCGGTAGTCCGCGAACTCCATTGACGAGCCCGCCATCGGTGAGCGACGGCGGCCAGGGCGTCCGCTTGCCATTGGTCTGCGCGTCAACAGGGTGAGATTATCCAGGCGCTGCAAGATGCTGGCATCGAGCGGGAAGCGGTTTTTGCCGTTGTTCTCCATCAGCAGTCGGTCCTTGTCTGAGGTGATAAAGCGGACGCGATAAATCGGGTCCCTACGAAGTTGCTCATTCCTTTTCAACCTCCTCAAGGATGGTTTCAATCAGGCGCTCCGGCGTGATGCCATCAGCCAGGCCGTCGAAGTTGAGCACCAGACGATGGCGCAACGCAGGAAAGGCGACGGTGCGTATATCGTCGGCTGAGACGTTGTAGCGGCCTTCCAATAAGGCGCGGACGCGTGCTGTTGTGATGATTGCCTGAAGTCCGCGTGGGCTGGCACCGTAGCGCACATACTGGCGCACTTTTTCGGGCGCATCCTCCTGATCCGGGTGTGTTGCCAGCAGCAAACGGACGGCGTATTCTTTGATATGGGCGGCGATGGGCACGGCGCGCGCTGTCTCGACCATATGCAGCAGTTGCTCGCCTGTGGCAACAGATGTGGCTTTGAGCGACTGTGTGCCTACGGTGGTATCAACGATGCGCATAAGATCCTCAGCTTTAGGGAAGGTGACCATAATTTTCAGCAGGAAGCGGTCAAGCTGAGCCTCTGGCAGAGGGTAGGTACCTTCCATTTCGAGTGGGTTCTGCGTTGCCAGCACAAAAAAGGGCTGGGGAAGCAGGCGCGTTTTATCGCCCACGCTGACGGTGCGCTCCTGCATGCCTTCGAGCAGCGCCGACTGTGTTTTGGGCGTGGCGCGGTTGACTTCGTCGGCAAGGACGATATTGGCGAAAATCGGGCCTGGCTGGAAGCTAAAGACGCGCTGGCTGCCTCTGCCTGCGTTGTCGCTCTGTTCGGTAACTATCGTGGTGCCGACGATATCGGCGGGCATCAGGTCGGGCGTGAACTGGATGCGCGCGAATTTGAGGGTCAGGGCATCGGCCAACGTGCGCACCAGCAACGTTTTGCCCAGTCCTGGCACGCCTTCTAGCAGCACATGGCCGCCAGCCAACAAGGCCAGGAGCAGTTCGCGAATCACGCGTTCCTGCCCGATCACAATGGTACGTAGTTCCTGCTCCAACTTATTGGCGGTTTCGATAAATGTGGCGATAGCGGCCTCATCAGGCTCCTCTTGCCGTGCTGCTATCCCACCGCCACGCGTCTCCTCATCTGCTACGGATGTATTTATGTCTGCGGATGTATGTTCACCGGTATTTGCCATAATGTATTATTGCCCTTCTAAGGTATCGAAGTAATTATGAACCAGATCTTTCATGTCGGGGGAGACGTTGCTATTGTCGATAGCATCATGGGCCATCTGGTTGTACTGCTCAATGAC
>DASTZT010000783.1:0-6382 GCA_035764225.1 Ktedonobacteraceae bacterium | reverse complement strand
TATCAATTTGACCAAAGCGTCCGCCGCCACCAGCACAGTTGATCCTGGGGACGATACGCAACGATCTACGGCTGCCATCGCGCAGGCTCTCGGCCAGAGCGTCTATCTGCCACCAGCGGAAGACCGACCAGACCCTGAATGGACCAGAATCGACCAGCTTTTTCCGTTCTTGCTCGCCATTTTTGGCACATCCCAGAACTATCGTGACACCATGCAGGCCAATCTGCCAAGCTATCGCGAGCGCATCGTCCAGATTCGCCTGAGCGACAATGAGGGTGGCCTGAACCTGGCAATGCCTCCAGATATCATTAAAGAGGTAGTGGATAAAGGGGCAGAGGCAGGGCAAATGCTCTCTAACCCGGAGACCTTTAATTTCGAACATCACTGGTGGGTACGCTTCCTGGTATTGATGGCCCAATTGGAAGAGAATATCGAAAGCATGGAGGAAGTGCTCGTCAACACACCTGATATCGAGGAGCGCATCAAGCAAGAGTTGGCGGATGAACTCGGTTATCCCTATTGTCACGATGAACGATGGTGCGATGAGGCATTGCTGCGTATCAAAGACCTGACAACGATGATATGCAGTTGGAAACAAGCGGCAGAAAGGTGGAAACAGCCAACATTTTTTAGCGCGGATGCCCCCTTACCTAAGCCGGTTCTGCGCGTCACTCCGCCCATCTAGCTGAGAAAACAATGAAGTTAGAACCTTTGCCTGGGATTCTAACTTCATTGACGTATTTCACTATAGCAATTCAGCGTTACAGCAACGAGTGCGCCAGATCGACTGGCTCAGTCTCCAGATCCTTGAGATAGACTTCCTTGCCACGCTCAAGCGCGGTCGGCTTCACGCGCATCAGGTACAACATATATCCCACGCCGATCACGATCCAGACGACGAGAATTGGCGCAGCCAGATTGAGCGGATATGGTGGTACGGGATAGACCTGCGCAATTACCACAAAGAGCAGGATGACCAATGGGATCGCGGGCACAACCACATGCTGCAGCACACGGAAGTCTTGCGGTCGCTGATAACGATAGAAGGTAAACGCCGCGACACAGGATGCGATATAGAGCAGCACCAGACCGAGGGTCAACACCGTGCCAATCAGGCCAAAAGCATTGGTCGCTCCAAAGATCAGCCCACAGCCGATGCTCACGACGAGCGACATCGTTGTGTGGAAGATGATGCCAAAGCCTGGCGTGCGGTGCTTTGAGAGGCGGGCAAACCAGGACGGCAGCGTCCCGATGCGGCCCATCGCGTAGGCTACACGGGTGGTTGCATTGATACCCGCGTTGCCGTTACCGATGGCGCTGTTCAAAATGGCAAAGCTAATAATCACGGGTCCAACAGTCCCCCAATAGCGCGTGCCCAGATCAGCCCAGGGAGCAGCGGACGCGGCATAGCCGGAGATATGGGAAATACCCCAGCCAATCATACCGGAATAGGAGGCCAGCGCATAGAGCAGACCGATGCCAATAGCGGAATACACCACCGCACGCGGAATATTGCGTTTCGGGTTGTGCGTCTCTTCACCCAACGGGGCAGCCGTTTCAAAGCCTACAAAGGCCAGGAAGGCGAAAATCATGCCCTGGAAAATACCAACCCAGCCACCTAAGCCGCCAAGTACACTATACGCAGGGGTAAAAACCGACAGCGTGTTGCTTTTGCCGGAAGCAAAGATCATGGTAAAGCTCAACGCCAGGATGATGACAATCTCAATCGCGCCCAGAATTACGCTGGCGTCGGCTGAGAGCTTGATACCATAGTACGTTAGAGCAAACACTAGCAGGTTGCCCAGGATCGTCCAGTAGTACCAGGGAATATCGACGCCCGTCAGGAGCTTAAACAGCGCCTCCGCATACGGTCCCCAGACCAGCGCCACCAGCGGCAAGAGCAATGGCTGAGCAAGTAGAAATGTCCAGGCGGATAGAAAACCGATCTTCGCCCCCATCGCCTGGCTAATGTAGGTGTACATGCCACCAGCTGAGGGGATATGGATAGCCAGTTGACCGATGCTGGCCGCGATAAAAGCGCAAGCCACCGTAGCCAGCAAGACAGCCAGGGGGAGCGAGGCTCCCGCAAAGCCTACGGCAGGTGAAAGCGCAGTCGCCACAGCCGCAGCCGGAGCCATCGCTGTGATCGACTGAAACAGCACTTCAGATAAACCGAGAGCATTCTTTCTGAGGGCAGTATCCTCAGGAACGATGGCTATAATTGTTGAGGGCATAGGATCTTGAGCGCCAGAGCCTCCCTTGATGATCTCGGACATTCGCTTGTTCCTCTCCTGTTACATAGGGGTCAGCATACACAAATCGGGAGTAGATGAAGGCTGGCGCAACAGCACTATTTACGCCAGCCTTCAGGTCGCTAGCATTCACACGAATGTCCGTGAGCGGGTGGTGGCACGTCGATTCCAGGGTTGCGGTCAAAGAAGCCCACTGGTTTGAGCATGAAGCCAATATAACCAGCAGGCATCACGGGCCAATCCTCTGGACGAGGAATATGATGAGCGCCAATGGTGTACCAGACGACCACATCGGTGTTCTCAATGGCACGATTAGCTTTCGTCCATTCAGGCAATCCAGCACCGCCGGGATGCTGATTGGGATAATCGCCTGCGGGATAGTTCTCTTCGCGGCTATACGGAGTTACCCAGAGATGCTTCATCGTGAAGCCTGCACGCTTCATCACGCTCGACTCAGGATGCGCGAAAGGCAGCACGTTCTCCCCCGGCATCAACTTATAGGCAACGGCGTCCCCGACACGGTTCTTCACGGCGGGATTGACAATTTTCCAGTATCGGGCGGAGAGGGGATTAATGATTCTCTGCGCTTCCCCCTCAGTAGCAAGCAGCGTTGAGACGGCGTGAAACGCGTTGCCATGAGGATTCTCCGGCCCCATAGGCACAGCTTCGGTATTGACTTCGTAGACGGAGTTATTGATCCCATCGATCATGGTATCAAGCCGCACGCTAAAGAAATGCTGGTGGATCGGGGCGTTCAATTGGGGGGCGACCAGTTGGCCGTACTCAGGCTTTTCTCCTGGCAGAACCGTACCGGTATTCATAATGCCCGTCAGCTTGATTTCAAACTGAATATTGCCATCCTGATAAAAATACCAGAAGAAGCCGTACTCATAATTGCCAACGGTGGCGATGAACGAAATCACCAGCCGCCTTGATCTGCGCACCTCGGTCTGGTTGTTACGCCAGTCGATGTGCTTCCACAAAATCCCATAATCCTCTTCATGCAGACAGACGACATTGGGCAGCTTCATCACATTGCCACGACTGTCGGTCATAGCCGCATCAAAATAGTGAATATATCCCAGGCAGTCGCAGCCCAGTTCCAGGGCATTAGCCAGCATGCCCACGCCGTATTCGCCCACATCAAAAGCGTTTTTGCGGTAGTTGTTGATGGTCGGATCGCCATATGGTACCACCATCTCTGTCAGCGAGGCGCGATAGAGCACCGGTCGCTCTCGTCCCTGATCTTCATACGTGACAGTGTGCAGGACAAGGCCCTCGCGTGGAGTGAAGCCAACACGGAAACGCCACTTTTGCCAATGAACTTCATGTCCCTTGATGCTAAAACTCGGTCCGTCAGGCTGATTGATTTCGAGGTTTTTGAGATCCGTGCGCAGCTGCTTTACTGCTTCAGCAGTGTAATTACCCGACTCCGGCGGCAGTGGCACGACCCCATGATCTTCGATCCTGACAACCTCCATCTTATTGAGATCGACCAGGGCCAGCACGCCTTCGATAGGGCGAGCATAGCCGTTATCGCTGGGATCGGACCTGACCCATGAAAGGGCACGCGAGAGCCGCCTGGTATTCTCTTCCTCAGTGCCATAGTTGCCAGCCGACCAGGGATCGACCATCACTAGATCAAAATCTGTAATGCCACGCTTACGCAGGGCGGCCTGAAAGTCGGGATGCTCTTTCACCACGCGCTCGCACTCGAAAAATTCATCGAGCATAATAGAAGGCTGGACGCCGGGAACGTGCCGCCAGGAAGTCACTTTCCCCTCTGTCAGCGATACGACCGCCTCATAGGCCGCTCCATCGTTGTTATCGAGCAAGATCATAAACGCTTCTCGCGTGATCGGATCGCCCTCTTTGAAGTTGAGAACGACGTTTTTGGGAGGTTCGCGCAGTGCTACCGAGGCAAAACGAACGCGCTCGCTCAGATTGCGCTCTGTTCGGATGATCTCAACTGCACCTGCAATCTCTTCAGTCATCAGGGGATCAAGAGGATGGAGAACAGTCGGTAAGGGGGTTTTTGCCTGAACTACTTCGTACATATCAGCCATAACATGCTCCTCTGCATTTTTGATACGGGACTGGCACCAGGCCTACTTCTAAGAGGAACGCAGCAAGAGGACTACCGCTAAAGATATGCAACAAGAGGACACTAGCACCAGACCTCGCTCTTGATGTAAAAATATTGCCCATCCAGACGCGAAACAGGTTGATTGTTGAGCAGATCGGCAGAGGCGAGGTTAGTTAAAGTGTACATAGAAAAATATATCAGGTCAATAGTAAGTAGATTATAATTTCTCCAGAGGCTTTATTGCTTTCTTATGGTAGGCTGTGCTATCCTGTAACAACGATTTACAGAAAAACATAGCACTAGATAGTGGATTATGACACAGACAACCAGAAACAAACACACGCGTCGGGCCGAACTATTGAAAGCCGCACGCGAAATTTTTGCCGAGAAGGGGTATGCAGCAACTACCATCTCAGAGATCGTGGCGCGAGCAGGTGTTGCCCAGGGCACGTTCTATCTGTATTTTCCTTCGAAAGTGTTGCTGGTCATCGCCCTTGCTGAGGAGATACAGGAACAGATCAAGACAGCCATCAGCGAGGCATATGCAGTGGCGGAACATCCCGGCGAACTGATTGATACAAGCGTGCGTGCCGCATTTGAAATTATGGGGCGCTATCGCGATGTGCTGGGCATTATTCATTCGGGCGTCTACTGGACCGAAGCTCCCAACGAGCGGGAGCGCATCTTTGCGCCCTACTACGCTCTTATTGCCGATCTGATTCGCCAGCAACAGGTGCGCGGCACCATCAGCCCCACCATTAATCCCCCGATTACCGCGATGCTGATTGTCGGCCTTGTTTTCTATTCCGCCGACGAGTGCTACCTCTATAACCAGACCAGTAACCCGGAGGCCTATATCAGCGAAACGATCCGCTTCATTCGTCGCGCCTTAGGGGTGTCTTGATCTTTATCAGAGGCCAGAACCGTTAGTAATCTCCAACTTGACAATTGCCAGAACCTCGCGTATTGTATCTATATCTCTGATTATGACTGATAGTCAGTCATAAAGTGCCGGAAAGTTCCGAACGGACTCTATAACGTGCAAGCACCCTCATCTATTTGCTTATCTAACATATGAAAAAGGGGCAGAAAAGCATGCGTATTGTGAAAATATCGCTGGCGGCACTGCTAGTTACTGCTTTGCTGATCGAACTGCTCAATATCGCACCGGTTGCAGCCGCTCCCAAAAAAGTTACCTCTCAGGCAACTTCTCACATCAGCGAAAGCTCAGGTAGGCAGACTGCCGTCGGCTCTAGCACAACTCACAATTTCGTGAGCGGACCCTTCACCTTACAGGCGGTTGAGATTGATGGCACCGATGCGCATCTCAAAACTCTTCCCAACCTGCTTGAGCCGATCCTCGTTTTCTCAGCGGTCACGATGCGAGGGATGAGATTAAGCCATGCCATTACCACGAATCTTTCATTAGTGCTTAGCGCGTCAGGCAACGTCACCGGCTCTGGCGTCGCCATCCAAACTTCTGTTTTTAGCGACTTAAAAACCGCGCTGGGCAGTTTTACCGATCAGGCAGATTTACTGGTGTTGCTGGCAGGGGGCACAGTGCATCATATCGTGATGAAAAATGTCAACCTGAAGGTGGATAGATCTATCCAGGCGAGCAGCATATTTTTACCAGGCATGCATCTTGCTGTCACTAGCGGCTAAGACCCTTACTCAAGCATGGACACTTAAAAGCTCAAAAAGGCTGGTGTGGATGGATACATTGCGACATCAGCCTTTGGGACAGAGGCACAGACAAAATTGCTGCTCCAGATCTCTCCCTTTTCGCAGAACTGCACCTTCCAGACAGCTCCATTAGGCATAGAAAATGAGGTCAGGAATTTCCTGAAATTCATAAGATTGCAAAATTTTTCAGCAGTACCAAGCAATAAGGACCACATAATCCCACGAATAAATTGTTCGTGGCTAAAAATGGCAATAAATCGATCTTCTTGTTGGCTGATGCGCTCTATCACAGCCTGGACGCGCAGCATAAACTGCACAAACGACTCGGCCCCCTCGCCAGCGATATAGAAAGGATCGT
>DASTZT010000782.1:0-4030 GCA_035764225.1 Ktedonobacteraceae bacterium | reverse complement strand
CAGGTCGGGCGTCTTCCAGCTTGCAGACGGCAGGGACGCTGAAAGATGATAGCGCATTCTGGCTCTATAGTTCAGGTAGCACCGGTTTTCCCAAAGGCTGCGTTCACCTGCAACATGACGCCATCTATTGCACCGAATATTACGCTAAACCCATCCTCGGCATCAATGAAAAGGATATTACGTTTTCAGCAGCGAAACTCTACTTCGCCTATGGGCTGGGCAACAATCTCTACTTCCCCTTCAACGTAGGGGCTGGCACAGTCTGCTTCCCCGGACGCCCGCTGGCCGAGGATATGTTTAAGACGATTGAGCAGTATCGCCCCACTATTTTCTTTGGCGTCCCCACATTGTATGCCAGTATGCTGGCTTTGCACGATTCAGGCAAACAGTTCGATCTCTCCTCGTTGCGCGTCTGCGTTTCCGCAGGCGAGGCTCTGCCAGCCGATATCCTGCGTCGCTGGGAGAAGGCGTTTAATGTCCAGATCCTCGATGGCATCGGTTCCACCGAAATCTGTCACATTTTCATCAGCAACCGCATTGGTGAGATCAAACCGGGCAGCACTGGCAAGCTGGTACCCGGCTACACGGCGCTGATCGCCGACGAGCATGGTAAAGCGGTGCCACAGGGCGATATTGGCAATCTGCTCATCAGTGGCGATAGCATTGCTGCTTACTATTGGAACAAGCACGAAAAGACCAAAGAGACCTTCAGCGGACATTGGATTCACACTGGCGATAAATACTATCAGGACGAGGACGGCTACTTCTGGTACTGCGGTCGCTCAGACGATATGTTGAAAGTCGGGGGTCAGTGGGTCTCGCCAGTTGAAGTGGAAAATACGTTAGTGATGCATCCGGCAGTGCTGGAAGCGGCGGTGGTGGGCATCATTGACGAGGAGAAGCTGGTCAAGCCCAAAGCCTATGTCGTGCTCAAGCAGGGCCAGCAACCATCGCCAGCCCTGGCAGAAGAGCTAAAAGATTTCGTCAAAAAGCAGATTGCGCCTTTCAAATACCCGCGCTATCTCGAATTTATTCCTGAGCTGCCGAAGACCGCCACGGGCAAGATCCAGCGTTTCCTTTTACGCAGCACAGGTCAGACCGAACCGCTCGACCCTAAAGATCTTGAGGGAATGGACAAGTAAGGAGGGTACCCTCTAAGGCCTATCTGTGGTACAATAGCGTGGATTTCGATAAGAGCATATCTTGAAAAGCAATCGGGAACGCTGCTCTCGCAGCTAGTGCAACCGCTCCACCAGTCCCGTAGAGAAACGCGTCTGGTTCCAACAGAGTTGCGCTGCACCCTGGAGCGGTTGCACTCACCCGATTGAACGGCACGATTGATTTTGAGCGATACATTTGGAGCGTGATGATGTTGGAACAGAGAGATTTATTGGCTGGCCTCAACGAGCCACAACGCGAAGCTGTCACCACAACACAGGGGCCGGTTTTGATTCTGGCCGGGCCGGGCAGCGGCAAAACTCGCGTCATCACGCACCGCATCGCCTACCTTGTCCAGCAAGAGGGGATATCACCCTGGCATATTCTTGCTGTGACTTTTACCAATAAAGCCGCCAAAGAGATGCGCGAACGTCTGGAAAAACTGGTAGGCGTGAGCGAATCGAAAGAGATGATGATCGGCACCTTCCATGCCATCTGCGCTCGCGTCTTGCGCATCGAAGCCGACTCGCTGGCTCCCTGGGGACTGACCAGATCGTTTGTGATCCTCGATACCGACGATCAGCTTACACTGGTAAAGCAGGCTATTCGGGAGCTAAACCTGGATGAAAAGTTCTACCGACCAGGCGTGATCCATGCTCAGATCTCGCGCGCTAAGAACGAGATGCAGGGGCCGGACCAGATGGCGGAGCAGGCGAGGAAACATAGCGAAGAGGTCGCGGCCCGCGTTTATAAAGTCTACCAGCGGCTGCTACGACATAATAATAGCGTTGATTTCGATGATCTGCTGATGCTGACCGAGCATCTCTGGCGGCGCGAAGCGGCCATACTGCAACGTTATCAGCGCAAATGGCAATACATCCATGTAGACGAGTTTCAGGATTGCAACCTGCCACAATACAAACTGATCCGTTTGCTAGGCTATGGCTCCCATGATACCCACGAAGGGCTGGGCAACGTCTGCGTCGTGGGCGATGACGATCAGATGATCTACAGTTGGCGCGGGGCCAGCGCCGAGAATGTGCTACGCTTCGAACGCGACTTCCCACAGACGCGCGTGGTGATCCTCGACCAGAATTATCGCTCAACCCAGACCATTCTTGACGCCGCTCAACACATCGTCCGGCGCAATCGACAGCGTAAGGACAAGCAGCTCTGGACGGACCTGGGAGACGGGCCAAAGATCGTGCTCCATACAGCCTATAACGAAGAGCAAGAGGGCTATTATGCGGCGCAGGAGATCCGGCTTTTACAGGCCAGGGGCGCGATTGAGCATCTTGGCGATGTCGCTGTGATGTATCGCACCAACGCCCAATCACGCGCCGTAGAAGAGCAATTCCTGCGCGCCAACATCCCTTACAAAGTCATCGGCAGCCGCAAGTTCTACGAGCGCAAAGAAGTCAAGGACATGCTTGCCTATTTGCGCCTGCTCGCCAACCCGAATGACGATTTGAGCTTGCAGCGCATCGTTAACGTACCCAATCGCAAAATCGGCCCCAAGACCGTCAGCGAATTGCAGAAATGGGCGAGCCAGTTGCGCGTCTCGCTCTACGCATCCATTCAGCGCATAGGAGAACATCCCACGCTCGGCAAAGCCGCGAAGACGGCCCTGGAGAACTTCGGCAAACTACTGGCGGACCTGAGCAACGCGATAGAAGAACTGGCGCTTCCTGAGCTATTGAATAGGATCGCGGAACGCACCGGCTATGGTCCAGAATTACGCGCCAACGGAGACGAAGAGCTTGACCGCTGGAATAACGTGCTTGAGTTGCGGCGTGTGGCCGAGGACTACGAAGAGATTGAGACGCACGTTGCGCTCGAACTATTCCTGGAGAATGTGGCACTGGTTGGCGGGGCGGATACAGCCCAGACGAGCGAAGATGGCACACTGGTCAAGGAAGAAAATAAAAACGCGGTCACGCTGATTACGCTGCACGCCGCCAAAGGATTAGAGTTCCCCGCTGTCTTCATTATTGGAATGGATGAGGGTTCGTTGCCCCACTCGCGTTCCATCAGCCAGCCCGAACAACTCGAAGAAGAGCGGCGACTGGTCTACGTTGGCATCACACGGGCGATGCGCAACCTCTACCTCGTGCGTGCCCAACGCCGTTCCGTCTTTGGCGAGTCTCAGTATACGGAGCCATCGCGCTTCCTGAGCGATATTCCAGGCTCACTGACCAGCCATAAAACAATCTCAGGGACAACTAAGAGCAAGCAAGATACAGCCAGCTCAAAGAACCGCAAGGATAGCTGGGAAGATGACTTCAATCAGGATATTTACGGCTCCCAGGAAGGCGGCAGGGTTTATGGGCGCGGCCTCCCCCACAAAGATAGCCCGCCACCCATAAAAACCACGCCCTCACGTCCGGGCTTCTCCTCGCCGTCAAAGGTTCCGCCATTACCGTCGGCACCCAAAATCGAGCCGAGCAAGCCAAAGGGACAGCAATATCAGCCAGGCGATAGAGTGCGTCACGACCTGTTCGGCGAAGGCACCATCCTCAGAAGCGATATGGAGTCAGGGACCGAATTTGTAGAGGTACAATTTCAAGGCAAGCATGGCAAAAAACGATTGAGCATGGACTTCGCAAAGCTAGAAAAATTGTAGGCAAACCGCGCAAGCTTTCACAAGCTTCTCAACGACATAACAACGCATATGCAGCACGAAAATCAAGCTACCCAACAAGAAGCAACATCGCTGCTTCGTGGGAATCGCGAACTGGCGATTCTTTACGAGATCGCGAGCTATCTCAATCATAAAATAGATGTCCGAGAGGCACTGCAAGAGGTTCTGGCCCGCGTGACGGAACTGTTTAACTTACAGACGAGCTGGGTCTGGCTGCTCTCGGAGCAGGGC
>DASTZT010000781.1:0-3106 GCA_035764225.1 Ktedonobacteraceae bacterium | reverse complement strand
AGTTGGCTATTTCGGCCTCTTTGATTTCGGGCTATCGCGGGCTTTGACCAAGCTGGTAGCCGATAAATTGGGAGAAGGACAGATCCACCAAATTCCATCCCTGATATGGACCTGTTTAATGATGATGGGAGGTATGGCGATCGTTGGAACGATCGTGACTTTCGCGCTCTCTCCTTGGCTCGTCCAATCCCTGATGAAGGTGCCGGCGAATCTCCGCGGAGAATCTCTGCATGCTTTTTATTGGCTGAGCGTCTCAATTCCAATTGTGGTACTTACAGCGGGAATGCGCGGAGCTCTGGAGGCCCTGCAGCAATTCCGGTTAGCAACAGCTATCCGTATTCCACTGGGGATCTTTACTTACCTTGGGCCGGTTTTGGTCTTGCCGTTTTCGCACAGCCTGGTACCAATTGTTGTGGCGCTCGTTGCCGCTCGTGCTCTCGCCTGCATTGCACATTTCTGGGCTTGTTGCCGTGTGCTGCCGGAATTGGGCAGTTCGTTCCGTCTTGACCGTTCATCCGCGGGACCATTATTCCGGTTCGGCACCTGGATGTCCGTCAGCAATGTTGTCGGGCCCGTCATGGTGACCTTCGATCGCTTCGTTATCGGCAGCATGATCTCCGTCTCTGCCGTTGCCTACTACGCGGTACCCTCGGAGATCATTCTCAAGTTGCTGATTTTTCCCGCCGCCCTTATAGGCGTTATGTTCCCGGCCTTCTCAACGGCTCATTCCGGACAACGCAGTCGGGTTCCCTTTCTTTTCGAATCCAGCGTCAAACTGATCTGCGTTTCTATGTTTCCCCTATTGTTGGCAATCGTTGTCTTTGCCCCCGAGGGGCTGCGGCTGTGGCTAGGAGCGGATTTTGCAAGAAACAGCACATGGGTAGTGCGATGCCTCGCGATGGCCATTTTTATCTGCAGCCTCGCCCAAGTGCCTTTTGCCTATTTGCAGAGCATCGGACGGCCGGATATAACCGCGAAGCTGCACGTCACGGAATTGCCCTTTTACTTGGCCGCGCTATTCTTCTTAGTACGAGCGGATGGCATTCGGGGCGCCGCTTTGGCCTGGGCTTTGCGAGTTGCAATGGATGCAATTCTGTTATTCTTCTTTTCGCGCAAGCTGTCTCCGGAAAACCGTTTTGTCACAACCAAGGTGCCATTTCTGATGGCTGGAGGAGTCTTTCTTTTTCTCCTCGGCACTGTGCCCATGCCGCCTGAGATAAAACTGTTTGGTTTAGCTCTGAGTGTTGTTCTGTGCGGAGTTCTACTATGGCATTGGGTCCTGTCACCCAGACAGAAATCTCTATTGATTTCTCAGTTGCGAGGCACGCATGCAACCGGCTGAGATGATCACACAAACACCAAAGGAAGGTTGGCAGAGTTCACGCCTGCCCAAAGTCAGTATCGTCATTCTGAACTGGAACAGCTATGAGGTCACACGGGATTGCTTGCTCTCTTTGCAAAAACTCGATTATTCAAATCTGGAGATCGTGCTGGTAGACAACGGCTCAGTCGACTCCTCCTGGGAACGCCTGGCCACAGAGTTTCCCGAAGTGCGGCTGCTGAGGAATAAAGACAACCTGGGATTTACCGGGGGCAACAATGCGGCGATTCGCGATGTGCTTCTGCGTGGGACCGACTACCTGCTTCTTTTGAATAATGACACGATCGTTGCTGAGACTTTCTTGCGTGAGCTCATTCAAGTCGCTGAGAAGGCACCTGAGATCGGCCTCCTCAACCCGAAAATTCTTTATTACGAACCTTCGGACAGAATCTGGTATGCAGGAGGTGAGTACCGTCTGGGGTGGAGTTTCGCGAAACATGTTGGCGCTGGCCAGCGCGAAAACGGAAAGTACTCGGAAACTAGAGAGGTCTCATTTACTACAGGTTGCGCACTCCTTATCCGCGCAGAGGCTTTCGCGAAGGTAGGTCTTCTGGATGACTCCTTCTTCTTTGGCTTTGAAGACCTGGACTGGTGTGTGCGCGCGCGCAAAGCGGGATATAAAGCATTCTATGTTCCTTCGGCTCTGGTTTGGCATCGAGACGGGTATGTAACCAAAAAAAACTTTGGGATATCCGCTAAGGACTTTTACCATTTTCGCAATAGCGTATTGCTGGCTCGGAAACACCTTCGCGCCTGGCACTGGCCGATGTTTATGGTCTCCATGGCGCGCCATCTGATCTATCGCACGGCAGGATACTTGATCAGGATTGAGCCTCACCGCGTCCGGGCATTATACGCGGGACTTTGGAGCGGGTGCAAGATTCCGGTGGCTTCAACGACCAAGGTATCCCAATTTTCCACGGATCATACAAAGATTCGATGAGAAGCGTTTCCTCGACAGCCTTCCTTCCCGATCCGACACCCTTACTGCTTTTCTTTGCAGCTGCAGTGGCGTGGGTCTCTTTCAGCGGCGATGCGGGAGCAGCCGCCGCCTGGCTCCTTGGCGTGTTGCTCACCCCGTTGGCCGGTTTCGCCATATACCTGCTGTCTGCCAGCGTTAAATCCGCCATGATTACGCTTGTTGCTGCGGGCCTAATGTCACGCTTCTATATCCAAATTGGATCTTTGAAAGCCCGACCCGAGCATATTGTAATCGGATTACTCTGTCTGGCAGTTCCTTTTCTATGGCACCGCTTGCCTAGACCACACTGGATCTGGCCTGACTGTCTGTTGCTGGGCTATGTCACCGCAAACCTTGTAAGCTCTTTGTTCATGTCCATAAGTCCATCTCAGACGCTAAGATGGGCGGCCCAGCAGACGCTGGTGATACTCCCTTACTTTCTGCTCCGTATTATTGCTGGCCAGCCACACACTTTCGTGCGCGCAGTTCGCATTTTAGCTGCGGCTGGAGCAATTGAAGCGGCTTACGCCTTGCTCTGTTTCTTTTCTAACCTTTTATTCGGCACCGGGTTTGGCGTGGAAGTTGGACAGTATGGCTCGTTCCCGGGTACCTATGGGACCATGTACGAGGCGAACATCCTAGGCGCTTTCTCGGGCGCCTCCTTTGTTGTGATCATGGCATTGTATTTCAAGGAGAGGAGGAAGTCGCTCCTGTTTGGCGGACTCCTTACGTATGCGGGACTCCTGATTTCGCTATCCCGCGCT
>DASTZT010000780.1:0-6458 GCA_035764225.1 Ktedonobacteraceae bacterium | reverse complement strand
AACTCTTCAGCAAAGAAGGGATTGCCTGCTGCATGCGTCTGAATATGCTGCACCATCGTCTCCGAGACGTTGGACATGCTAGAAACGAGCTGACCAATCTGTTCAGAGGTGAGCGGCTCCACGTTTACCGTCATAACAGCGCGTTCACGCTGCATATGCGCAATCAGCGTACGCAAAGGATGAGGGGGACGCGCAGGCAACTCGGTCTCACGACACGTTCCGACCAGCACGATGGGATGGCCATAGAGGTGACGGGCCAGATAGCCCAGCAACTCGCAGCTACTCGCGTCGGCCCACTGAATATCGTCGAGTACAATTAAGAGGGGCGTGCTCTCACTGATAGTTGTGAGCAGGTCGCGTGTGGCCTCCCAGAGGCGCAATTGCTCCTGCTCAGGCATAAAGTGGATCGGCGCATTGGCGCTGACTACTCTTGGGAACATATCATTTAGTTCAGGGAGCAAAGCGGTGAGCGGCTGGAGTGGCAACGTTTCCTGAGAGGATGTGCGTAGAGCGGGAACCACGCCAACGCCGATATTGAGCACTTTGCGCAATACCTCCGTCCACAGACGATAGGGAATGCCTCTTTCCTGGACGTAAGTACGGCTCCAAATGACGGTCCAGCGTTGCGCCTGCGCCTCGCGACTGATCTCCTCGGCTAAGCGCGTCTTGCCAATGCCCGATTCGCCAATCAGCACCATGCATTGGGGACGGCGTTGTGTGTCAAGCGGGATGCCAAGCGATCTTCTCTGACCAACCAGATGCAATTGCGCCCCATGTTCCGTTTGCAAGAGCATCGTGCGCAACAGCTCTAGCTCGTGCGTGCGTCCGATCAAGGGATTCTGATGGGTGCGCCCGATTGGCTCCTTCTGGATGGCCGATACTGCTGGAATAGCACCATCTTCTAGAGCAAACGAATCGGTTGGAGCAGGCATGTCAGCAAGGGGCACACCGACGAGGGGAACCGTTGCGATAATGACCGACTCGGACGTAGAGAGGGCTTCGCCACCCTGACGTACAGCTTCGTATAACGTACGCGTTTCCTCAGAAGGCACGCTTCCATATTCACGCTGGAGCACCTCAGCCAGGCGGTGATAGGCACGCAAAGCCTCGCCGCGCCTCTTTAAGCGTCCAAGCACAATCATCAGGCGGCGCACGGCTGGCTCGTTGGAAGGATCGTTCGCTAGCAGGCGGTCGAGCACATCAATGGCGCTGGAGATAGCGCCTTGCGCAAGATGGAGATCCGCCGATTCGAGGAGCAGTCCGATCCAGAGCCGTCGCAGGATCTGACGGCGGGCAAAAACCCACTCGATCTGACGGCCTTCTGGTAGGAAATCTCCTCCATAGAGCGCCAGGGCTTCACTCAGGACGCTCTCGTTGCGTGGGCTTTGCTCCCGTGCCAATAGCGCCTCAAAGGCATCGGCATCAACCCAGACCTTATGCTGACCCGCGAGCACCAGGCAATCGCCTTCTGAGCGCAGCAACATCTCCTGTGGATGCCCCAGGACTTTACGCAAGCGATACACGATCTTGCTTAAATTTTCGGTCGCCGTTTCCTGATCGCGTTTGGGCCACAATGCCGCCATCACTTGCGCACGGCTCGCCTTGCGTTCGGGGCTACAAATAAGAAAAGCCAGTAGCGCGCGCACCTGCCGTTGTTGCTGCCACGATGCCTCCGTGACGCTCTGCCACATCTGCCCATTGCGACGCTCAAGGCGAAATTGCCCCAGTGTAGAGACACGGATCAACGCCGCGCTAAGATCTGCCAGGCCAGTAGCTTCAATGGCGCTGACCGTTCCGGCATCCAGCTCGGCCTGTACCTCCGGCGGCAAAGATTTTCCCACGTAGGTACGCGTTGTTTGCCCGTTGATGGTCTGGTAAGCATACCAATAGGGACCGTGGCCCACCCCTTCGCGGCACTTACGGCAGCGCGGCTTGCCACAGTAACTCACCTGCTGATGGTATGTAATCTTACCATTCATCTGGTACTCCCCCATTCGCGTATCGATTACCCGCGATATAATCGGCAGCATAACCCTGCAAACTGTATCACCATGCTAGCCAAATGTAAGCCAGGGATGACGATCAGAAGCCTTGCTATTTGCTACGATAGGCGCACATGCTATTATATCGTACACGTCAACATTAAAGGTACCTTAGTATTAGCAAATCTGCTAAGCCGTGTTAATAAGCGTGGCCCTTTCGCTGTTCAGTATACCATCTTTCTTTCGTAGCTTCATGTTCAGCAAATGTTCAGGCTATATCATATGATGCAAGCAATGCAAAGAGTTAGGGACGCCCTTGAACCTTCTTCAGCCAGCGTTCGTCTGCTCGGATCTGCTTTGCGCTCATGCGATAAAAGTGTTTGACATCGGCGTGGATGTGCTCATTGAAGGACTCCCACGCGTCGAGGTGGCCCAGGAGCAGGTGATGCTCTTTGCCTTTGGCCTCACACAGCGTTATTAGATTGGTGGGATCAAGCTCCAGTTGAGGATGCAAGTGGAATGGCTTCACATGATGGACCTGTATATCCTTTGTATGTCCACAGACCATGCAGGCTGGCTGGCGCTGTAGATGCTCCTTAGCAACACGGGACCACTCCGGGCTACGTGCATGGCCATGCTTTTTCGCTATGTGAGCGCCATGATCTATCCTTTTGGCGATTTCGCGCTTGACACGAAATCCTCTCGCGGGATGGACCATCTTCCCTGCGCGACGCTTATGCCGCCAGCTCAGATAGCGCCAGAGCGCGAGTACCACGATGATCGCAATAAGCCCCATCAGCACCGGAACAGGCACAGCTACACTCACCACAGCCCCAAGCAGAAATAGTAACATTATATCGCCTCCCTACTTTTTACGAAAAACAATGCTCAATCAGCTCCTTCGAGTCTTCCAAACGCATTTGTTGCGTCCCTAGTTATTGAGCCTAATTTAGCAGATTCCTCCAGGAACCGCAACAATTCCCCTATGAGATAGACAAGTGGGGATATAATTGCACCAGTTAGCTGACAACGACGATTCTGATGTCGTCGGGGGTGGTGGGGAGGTGGTCGGCTCCGAAGGGGAGGCTGATCTGGACGGAGGCGACTCCAGGCTGAGCGTTGAGGTAGGCAGTGGCGACAGGGGCAGTGGCTCCCTTGATGGATTGACGCCATTGCGCCATTTGCGACCCGGAGAGAATGTAGTTCCAGAGGCCTTTGACGGGAACACTGAGATAAATCGTACCATCTTTGCCCTGCACGACGGTAGGCTGAGTGGTGATGGTAGGCTGACCCTGCATCTGGTACCCTTTGTCTAAAGTCTGGTCCGCACGCTTAATTAATAGTTGGATGGCAGTATTATTGGCAACGGTATGGTTATAGGCGGCCACATTACCGGTAACGTTAACAGTCACCTGGACCTGGTTAGTCTGAGTTCCTACGGGACTGTTGGCGGTGACACTGACGGCAAACGTGGGTACTCCAGCTAAAATTTCGTCGGCTGTCAGCGATTTCTGGATCTGCTGGCCTATTTGCTGTTGAAGCTTTCCTATCAGAGCAGTCTGGACGCCGTCGAGGTCGGCCTGAGCAACGAGATGGACCAACCGAGAATCGCTCCCGCCCACGAACGGAGCCAGATTCTTTATGGTCAACATATTATTACAACACATGCCGTCCAGGGCGTGCGCGGGGATATTGCCCACGACCCCAGGAGTGACGGCTACGGCGGTTGCTTGAGCCAGACCGCTCGTTCCACCCTGGCGAGCGGGCACAGGAAGAGCCTGAAGCAGTTGGAAGCGCACACCGGAAGGGGTGGCGATGGTTTGCGATACCGGGACGGTGACGACAGAGGCGGTATCGTTGAGAAATACGATGGTACCACGCGCCGCTACTCCCGCAATAGTTCTTGTGCCGGTCGTTTGCACGGTGCTGTTGCCAGAAGCGTTCCCTTTAAGCAATCGATCCGGTATGGTATGAGCTACCAGGTCAGGCTGCTGCACCTGCGGTGAGGCGGTGAGGACGTAGCTATCCTGCAACACTTTGCTTTGCGCCGTGACATAGATGGTAGCTATCGGCGGCGCACCAAAAATGGGCACCCCCACCGGCAGCAGGCTAAAACCCAGCACACGCGGCACGATTAGCAAACTCATCAGCAGCAAGGGAACCAGCACTGCCACAAGCAGCGAGAGCGAGAGCCGTCGGCGGCGACGCGGTCGCTTCATAGGTTCCTCGGTAATGCGTTGCCTGGGCCTGACGGTATCAGTATTGCGCGGTCGCTCTCTGATGGCGGTCTGGGGAGCTTCATTGCGTTGACGACGCGGACTGACTGGCGGCGCAGCCGGCTCCTGAAGGTACAGGGGCGCGGGGCTTGGATGCCTGGATGGCGGCTCGACGATGTAGAGCTGCTCAACCTGCTCAAGCGAGCGTTCTTCATCCGGCGTGGCAGGAACGGGTCCATTGATAGCCGCACGAAAAGCATCTCGCAATTCGGCGACGTTGTGATAGCGATCTTCGGGCTGCTTGGCCATAGCGGTCTGCACGACTACCCCAAGCTCAGCCGGGATAGAGGCATCCTGGTCGCAGGGCGAAGGGATGGGATCGTGCAGGTGCATCTGGATCACGCGCACGTCGTCGGGATCGTTATAGGGTAGCTCGCCTGTAAGCATTTGGTAGAGCAAAACGCCGAGGGCATAAATATCCGTTGAGGGCGTGACAATGCCTCGCGTTTGTTCGGGAGCCATATAGTGGGGCGTCCCCGGCACCTGATCCAGCGGAATCGGCTTGCCTGTCTGCGAGTTGTCGAGCTGCCGCGTGGTGCGTACCAGACCAAAGTCGGCAAGATAAGCGTGGGGAGTGGCATGGCGTAGGTCCATCAGGACGTTTGAAGATTTGATATCGCGATGGATCAAGCCCTCGTCATGGGCATACTCGACGGCATCCAGCAACTGGGCATAGATTGCGACAACGTCATCCAGACCCGGCAGGCTGCGACGTAGATAGCTGGTGAGGGTGCCTCCCTCGATAAAGGGCATCACGAGGTAAAGAATGCCTTTCTCGTCGCCAAACTCGATCAGAGGCAGGATATGTGGATGGTGCAAACGGGCGATGGTACGAGCCTCGCGGGCAAAGCGACGGCGCATGTCGCGGTCGGTGGCGTAATCTCCCAGGATTACCTTGATCGCGACACGGCGGTCAAACGCGGTCCGCTGTCTCCCCTCGTACACCGCCCCCATGCCTCCGACACGGATACGCCGGGTAATATCGTAATTCCCCAGCTGCTGGCCTTCCAGAGAAAGCATTACGTGCTGTGATCCTTTCCTAATCGCTTGCTACCCTTTGCCGGGGAGTGGCGTCTGCGTTCCACCCGGACTATTGACAGGCGTAGAGGAACCCGACCCTCCTGATGTGGGTGTGGCAGTATCCTGCACACCCGGCACATTTTGTATAACGATTGTGATCTGGTTTGGATCACCTGGTAGTACATTCCCGTTGGCCTGGATATCTACATGCCCAATATCTTTCCGCGCCCCTAGAATATTCTGTGCCTGAGCAACGCTCTTGCCCGCAATCGCCTTAGCAATCTCCGTCTTCTGTGCAGCACCGAACTGAGCCACCCAGATGCCTTTGGCGTCCACTAGCAAAGAAATGTTCCCTTGATCGATATTCTGAACCTTGGTATGCATCACAATCTGCCCTGCCAGCTTATAGGTCGTCCCAATATCGGTATTGGCTTTACTTGCAAGCAAAGTAGCAACCATATTTTGCAGCCCATTATGATCGTAGACCAGCGTGCTACAGGTCGCAGTCACAGTAACGGTCACGGTATTGAAATTGGTACCTTGCGCGCCAATGGGGTTATCGGTCGTCACTTTGGACGGACAGGGATTTGCGCCGTTATTCTGCTCTACTTGCTGTTCGCCCGGACGAAATTGTGCCTTTAATGATGTCTGCGCCTGCGCCGAGATCGTATTTTTCAACGGATTGGCCACCCCATCCACGTCGCTCTGCTGCACAAAATGGTAATCTTGCGGGTCCACCCCACCTGTGAAAGGAGCGGTGTTCTGAACAGTAACTCCATCGGCACAGCAAGCAGAATTGATGGCCAAAGTAACGATATTACCAGCGTTACCAGGAGTAACAGCATGAGCATGTACAGTTATATGTCCTGTAAGAGGAAGGGCTGCTGGTGGGATAACGACCTGCCCATCATTCACTATCCTTACACCGTTAGCAAGGGTAAAGACTGTACCGCTAAGGATCGTTTGCGAGAAGGATAACGAGTTGTAAAATGTAAGTGTTCCTGTTGCTTGAGTTGCTGCCGTCTTCGTGTGCCCTGTTGTATTGACTGTTTTCGGGCCGGATTTGGCGGTAGCGGTGAGTTGGCGCACGCCGATCTGACGCTGGGCCGGGTCGGGAGTGCTGGAAACACCCTGGATCACATAGCTGTTCGAGATCAATTTGCTATCAGGGGTGATGGTT
>DASTZT010000779.1:0-6832 GCA_035764225.1 Ktedonobacteraceae bacterium | reverse complement strand
TAAGCGCGAAGCACGCGATCTGGCCCTGGCCGCGCTGGTACATGACCTCGGCAAAACGTGGATCACCAACGATATTTTGAATAAATCGGGAGCCTTATCGGACGAAGAACGCACTAAAATGCAGAACCATCCGGTAATAGGTGCCAGAATGCTGATTGGCTGCGACGTGCCTCCCTTTTATGTCGAGGCGGTGCTTTACCACCACGAAGCCTGGGATGGGCACGGCTATCCCTCCGGGCTACGAGGGGAGGAGATTCCATTGAGTGCTCGTATGTTGGCAATCGCCGATGTCTACGATGTGCTGACCTCGCAGCGCCCATACAAAGCGCCCCTCTCAATGGATGTTGCGCGAGAACGTCTCCAGCAAGGCTCTGGACGTAGCTTTGATCCTATGGTGGTTCGAGCCTTTTTGCGCCTGACAGAGACCACTCCTAACTTCACCCTGACGCCGTCGCGCACTTCCGTGCTATCACCACAGGATGTACAACGCTTCTTACGCTGGCATCGTACCCTGATGACCGGCTCATAACAACACATTGGCAGCAGCATCCCGATCAGCTCATATTGCTTAGCTTAGCGTATTATCCCTAAAAAGTCTTTCGTACGCTCATTTTCGGCATGGTCAAAAAGCTGTTCGGGTGGCCCCTGCTCCACGATCACCGCCTTATCCATGAAAATCACATGATCGGCCACATCGCGAGCAAAGCCCATCTCGTGCGTTACCACCACCATCGTCATGCCCTCTTCCGCCAGTTGACGCATCACCTTCAAAACCTCGCCTACAAGCTCTGGATCGAGGGCTGACGTGGCTTCGTCAAAAAGCATCAACTTGGGATTCATCGCCAATGCGCGGGCAATAGCCACCCGTTGTTGCTGCCCGCCAGAGAGCTTATGGGGATAGGCATCCGCCTTGTCGGAAAGTCCGACTTTCCCTAAAAGGGTACGCGCTCGCTCTGTAACAACATCTTTCGGCTCGCGCAACACATGGATGGGAGCCTCGATAACATTTTCCAGCGCGGTCTTGTGGGGAAAAAGATTAAAGCGCTGGAAGACAAAGCCAATTTTGGAGCGAATACGGGCAATGTTAGCATCTGTGTCTTCTAGCAGCTTGCCATTTTTCTCGCGATAGCCTACCAGCTCGCCATCGACGTAAATAGCTCCCGCGTCGATCTTTTCCAGGTGATTGATACAGCGCAAAAGCGTTGTCTTGCCGGAGCCACTCGGCCCAATAATTACCACAACCTGGCCACGCTTTACCGAGAGGTCAACTCCACCCAGCACCGTAAGATTGCCAAAGCGTTTGACGATGTTCTCTCCGCGTACCATCTCATTGCCGTTCGCTGCTTCATTCGTCATATCAGTCTCACTCCCATAGCCAAGATGCTGCTTAGTGCCCTACCAGAGTCCCGCCGGAGCGCGATGAGCCAAAGCCAACCATACGCTCTCCCCATCCCTTTTTCTCTATGATCTTCACCTTTCCCGTACGGTTCGGGTCCATGCTGCGTTCAATCCAGCTCTGGACATACCCCCAGACGGTGGTAAGCACAAGATACCAGAATGTGGCAACGATGAGCAATTCAAAAATAACGAATGATTGTGAGCCATAGACCTCTGCTGTATTTGTCAACTCAAACAAACCTATTACGCTCGCTATCGAGGTTGTTTTCAGCATATTATTAAACTCGTTGCCCAGTGGTGGTACAATGACGCGCGCCGCCTGAGGCAAGACGATACGACGCATCGCCAGACTATAGCGCATTCCCAGCGATTTTGCCGCCTCCAGCTGCCCAGGATCGACCGAGGTAATACCGGCGCGGATAATTTCCGCCATGTATGCCCCTTCATTCAACGAAAAGGCAATCAGGACACAGACGATAGGCGTCAGAATTTGTGTCGTTTGGGGAGAGGGAAACATTTCAGGCAGACCGTTAAAGAGGATCAAGACCTGCACTAGCAGAGGGCTGCCACGAAAGAGCCAGATATAGGCGGCAGAAGGCCAGGTGAGCCAGGGAAAACGCGACATGCGCATCAAAGCAAGGAAAAGACCTATGACGACTCCTGCGGCCTGAGCAACCACAGATATCCACAATGTCGTCCACGCCGCAGAGAGAAAAACGCTAGAGAAAAGATATTGCCAGACAACATCCCAGCGAAACATACTGGCCTCCTTACTTGTGAGCATGCAGTAGAGACAGCCATGCAGCCGTCTCTACATTTTTCCTCGCCTGCTTCCTCAGGCAAGAGACGTTCGACGGTCGGTTGCCGCCAATGCTCCGCTGGTCAATCCCCACTGCTCAATCAGCGTGTGGTAAGTGCCATTAGACTTCACCGTATTAAAAGCGGTCTGAACTGCATTGAACATTGCCTTATCGCCTTTACGGACGACGATCCCTTCAGGGGCAGCATTGACAACCGAGCCACCAACTTCAAAACGACCAGGATTTTGCTTGAGGTAGTAGTCGGTTACCGGCGAGTCTTGATAAGTCGCGACAACACGATTGGTTTGCAGCAATTGTATCACAGCCGTTTGATCCTGCAACACCGTTGTCTTAACTTCCGGCTTCCCTGCCTTTTTGCAGGCATCGCTGGCGGCCTGGAGATCGGTCTGCTCGATAGTACCGTTCTGCACCCCAACATCCAGACCACACAAATCTGCTGTGCTCTTAATGTTCTTGGGATTGCCCTGCTGAACCAATAGAGACTCGCCAGCGTTAAAGTATGGTATAAAATCGGCCTTTTTCTGACGCTCCGGTGTCATAGATACCGCAGAAATGACCACATCATAGCGTTTGGCCGCCAGACTCTCAATGATGGAGTCGAACTTAGCCGTAACAATTTGCGCCTTCAATCCCATCTTACTGGCAACGGCAGTGATTAAATCAATGTCGAAACCAGCCGCCTGATGGGTATTGGTGTCGATATACTCCTGGGGCGGATAGGTTGTATCGCTGCCCACCGTCAACACGCCAGGCGTGATCAGATCCGGGCCGTTAGAAGTGGAGGGCGTACTGCTTCCACAGGCCGCAAGCAAAAGTGTCAATACAATCAGCACCCCTACAAAAGCACCTCCTGCGGGTGCCAGACCTCTGCGTATCGCAGGTTTGGGAAAGGGAAATAGCATAGAAAATAACCTCCTCATCAGATACAATACGCAGTGCGTAAAGTACCACAGTACCACACACATTGTATCATGCAATACCAGAAAACAAACGTAAATGTTCTGGGAACATTTTCTGACATCAATGTCACACATCGCATGTACGCATAATACTACGCTTTGTTATCGCTTTGTATCACATCTGGAATCCCTGTGTTACGCCAATAGCACAACCTTGCAGACAAATTAGTAAGAAAATAACAAAAAAATAACAAAGATGTGCTGTTTCCAGCGCATAGGTTGTGCTACACTATGAAAAGGTCTATGTAAATCCATACTCAGGGTTGCATATCCCAGAGGAAATGTCTTCACTTTGTCGTCATAGATCAACTATCCAGGGGCTTGGAGGGTCTCACATGCCTATCACGCTTGATCGCAGTATCTGCCGCAACCTCAATGAGACGATCTCTCGTGAATGGCTCGTAACGAATGGGCTGGGAGGATATGCTGCGGGAACCGTTGCCGGTGTACTTACGCGTATGGAGCATGGCTTGCTGGTGGCAATCCCCCCCGGTGCCATCACTCCCCAGCTTTTACTAGCTAAGATCGACGAAGAGGTCTTTTTTGATCAACGCACCTACTACCTGGGGACAAATGAATACCCGGACGGCACGCTAAACCCATCTGGTTTCGTTCACCTTGAAACATTTCGCCTCGAAGAAGGCTTCCCCGTTTTCACTTATCATCTGGGCGGCTTTAACGGTATTATGCTTGAAAAGCGTATCTGGATGGAGCAGGGACAGCACACCACCTATATTCAATACCGAGTTCTTCGGAATGCGCCCCACGACGCGCAGGCATATCGAGCGCCTGTATCAGAAAAAAATGGCTACAGGCGTTACTACGAATACGCGGAAATGTTCCAACGTACGCTGACATTAACCCTGCTCCCCTTTGCCGCGTATCGCCCATATAATCAGCCGCAACGCGGTGATAATGATCGGCATTTTCAGGTACACATGCACCGCGCTGGAGACATTATTGACAAAGATGCCTCCGACATGCCTATGCTGCTTCCTACGGGTACGGCAGGATGCACCATCCAGGCCTGGGAAGGGGCTTGCCCCTATCATATTCTGGCAATCGGTCATCCAGAAAGCCAGGTGACGTTCTTACCGACGGGAGTATGGTACTGGAACTTCTTACATCGCAGCACCACCATAGAGCACCACCCGGCGACAAGCGACCTTTACCTCCCAGGCGTTATTCGCGCGACGCTCTGGCCGGATGAGCATGCAACGCTGACGCTGGCCATCAGCGCCGAGAAGTTATCATCACAATACTTGCATCCCGACCAGCCTGACTTCTCTTACAAACGCAGCATCGAAAGGCAGCGACAGCTTTTACAGCATGCATTGCAGCCGGTACGCTATTTTGGTGAAGGAGGAGAAGCAGCTCAGGCTCACCACCTCCACATATTGCCATTAACCACAACCGCTGATCCCTACGACGGTGGAGAAGAATACCTGTGTTCCCTGCTCCAGGCAGGCGATCATTTCCTTGCTCACCATACACTTCATACTCCCGATAAAAAACGCAGCATTTTCTTTGACGAGTCTGAGGATCTCCCGTTTTTATTCGCGGACTACTTCCACATGGAAAACAGAACGCGTGATGCATTGATCGCCTTGCCTGGGCTGCTTCTTGCGACGGAACAGTTTGACGAGGCCTTGCGCATCCTGCGAGGATATATCCCATATTTGCGGGACGGCATGCTCCCGAACCGCTTAGCCGTCTCTGGCTCTAAACTGGAGGCTAGCGATTACGAAAGCGCGGATCTCGTCCTGTGGTTTTTCTACGCCCTCGACCATTATCTACGTGTCACTCACAACTACGAGTTCCTTGAGGAATTCTTCACGCCGCTTAAAACGTGTATCGACAAATACATCCAGGGAACTTCTCATGGTATCCGTATGGATGCCAACGATGGTTTGCTTTATGTTCATCAACCAGGCAAAGCATTGACATGGATGAATGCAACGATGAATGGTATCCCTGTCACTCCTCGCATCGGTAAACCGGTTGAGATCAATGCTTTGTGGTATTATACGCTCTCCCTGTTGTACGAATGGTCTGAATACCTCAACAGTCGAGGCTATTTTGGTCATACTCCCGACCACTATCACGAGCTACGAACACAGTGCCAGCACAGCTTCCAGCAGCGTTTCTGGTACGCTGAAAGCGGCTATCTTTATGATGTGGTTGATGGACCAGGTGGTAACGATCCAGCCCTACGCCCCAATCAACTTTTTGCCATCTCTTTACGCCACTCTGTATTGGATAATGCCTTCAGACAGGCAGTCTTCGATGCGGTTACGCAACACCTGCTCACTCCTTACGGCTTGCGTACGCTTGCGCCACATGAGAGCGCATATCGCGGCCATATGGGAAAGCAGCAGGATGGGTACATGAGTGCATTACATCAAGGCAGCATCTGGTCATGGCTGATTGGTCCCTACATCGACGCGCTATTAACAATGCAATACGAGCCTTTGGAGCCATCCCAACAAAACAATCATCTTTGCAGGGAATATCTCTGGCGCAAGAGCTTGCAGCTGCTAGAGCCATTCAAAGGCTGTTTTGATAAAGGTCTGCTGGGAATGTGTCCCGCCACGTTCGACGGAGATGCTCCACACAATCCGGGGCCAACGCTGGCTTCGGCCCTGAGCATCGGCGAACTTCTGCGCATCTACGATGTTCTCGCTAAATCGCAGAGCATCTATCCAGAGCATATTTTTTCTTGAGGAGATATCCTAACTGATACTCCTCAAGCTTTTTTCTCTGGATATTTAAGGTATTTTGGCCATTCTCTTGACAAAAAGCTCGCCAAATCCGATTTCTTCACAATTTATGCCTCAGTTATCCACACAAAATGTGGATAACTCATAAACGGAATGAGCATATCTTAAAGCACCACATTGCGACTGATTTACTACCAGTTTTTATCAGATTGCTGATTTCCATGTCACCATGCCTCATGTTCACTACCATGCAAAAAACTTATCCACTTATCCACAACGCTACGTATTACTACTATATATATTTTTTAAAAGATATATATAAACAGCAGTAGTAGGGGCTGTGGATAAGTGGATAACTCTGCCGAGGCACCTGGAAAGTTTTTTCGCCACATGGCTTCGATTGGCTCCAGAAGCCGTTTTATGCCCTACGTAAAATTCCACATTGCTTTTTTAGGGTCTGGATAAGCTGTGGATAACTTGGGGATAGAAGTGGATAACCTGGGGATAAACTCTATTGATAATCGTCTATGTGGATAAGTTATCCACAGCGATTGTGGATAAATAATGACAGTTATCCACCGATTTTGAAGTGTGTGGATAACTTGTCCACAGCAAATGTGGATAAACACAGGAACTCATGAGTTGACTGCACTCAACTCAGGGGTCAATGTGGATAGTGTGGATAACTTATCCACATTTGCTGTGGATAACCAATAACTCAATGTCAAGTTGAGTTACTACTTATCATGTCATAGATAGATATGTGGAAAAGTGACAAAAATCTATGTGAACAGCCTGTAATAATGAGGAAAACGGGGCCAAGGAAGAAGATGCCTCCGCGCAATACTCCACCGATATGTGTATTTCTTCACCGTTTCTCCACTTTATCATAGATTTCTATTTTTGGGTTTAGCTGGAAGAATTCTTCGATCTT
>DASTZT010000778.1:0-3359 GCA_035764225.1 Ktedonobacteraceae bacterium | reverse complement strand
GTCCTGATGGCACTGAGTGGTTGGAGCAGCTCGACTATTTTTAAACGAAAAATGGCGGCGATTTTTCGACGCCATTTTTTTATCGCTGCCGTTTGTTCTGTACTGGCTATCCCTTGACCGCTCCCGTTGTGGCCCCTTCAATGAAGTAGCGTTGGAAAATGAAGAAGAGGATCAGCATGGGAATAGTATTGAACATCGAACCGGCGATCAGCAGGTTGTACTGCGTGTAATGATCCCGTTCGAAAAAGTAGAGTCCCAGCGGTAACGTGTACATATCGCGGCTATCCAGTACCAGCAACGGCCAGAGAAAGTCATTCCAGGCAGCCTGAAAGCTCAGGATGGCCACAGCCGTCATCGCAGGTTTTACCAGGGGCAGGATCACTTGATAGAAGGTGCGCCAGTACGAAGCTCCATCGATCATCGCCGATTCTTCTAGCTCTCTCGGCAAACCCTTCATAAACTGCACCATCAGGAAAACCGAAAATGGTTGTGCCATCGCTGGTAGGAGCAGCGCGAAGAAGGTGTTGGTTAAGTGCAGGCTATTCATCACCAGGAATTTCGGGATCACCAGGATGGGGATCGGCACCATCATCACTGCGAGGGTGAGCAGGAAAACAACCTCTTTGCCGGGGAAGCGCAAGCGCGATAGCGCATAGCCCGACATTGCTGAGAAGAGCACATTGAGCACTGCTGCACCAATGGCGTAAATGAACGAGTTGAGAATCCAGCGTAAAAAGGCTGGATCGCTCAAAATCGTGGCGAAGTTACCCCAGGTCCAGGGCTGGGGGAAAAGCGTCGGCGGGAAATCCAGGATATGTGAGAATGTCTTAAAAGAGGAGAAAAACGAGAAAATGAAAGGTCCGAGAGAAGTAATCGTGAAGATGCCGAGCATCACATAGATGAACACATTGACCCAGCGAAAGGGACGACGTGGCGGTGTTTCCACAACTCGCTCTACCGGGCGGACGTTTGCTCTAACCTGTGCCTGTGCCATAGCGCATCTCCTGATCTAGGCGTTAACATCGATAAAGCGACGTTGAATAATCGTGACGACGAAAATGAGAATAAAAAGCAATACCGACATAGCTGAAGCCAGGCCAAAATGATTGTCTCTAAAGGCCGTGTTATAGATTTGCAATAGCGGCGTTAAGGTCGAGTTGAGCGGTCCGCCCTCGGTCATAAACTTGGCCTGGTCGAACATCTGAAACGCTCCGATGGTAGCAAGGGCGACGACCAGAAAAAGGGCGGGACGCAGGAGCGGGATGGTGATATTGCTAAAGAGCTGGAATCGTCCGGCTCCGTCAACGCGTGCTGCTTCAAAAAGCTCTGTGGGCAGATCCTGTAGTGCTGCCAGAAAGTAGAGCATAAAGGTGGCCGTCGTGGTCCAGATGTTAAGCAGCATCAGGGCGGGCAGAGCGAAAAGGGGATCTTGCAGCCAGTGTGGCCCCGGAATGTGAACGAGCGAGAGCAGGTAGTTGATGATGCCCTGCGGGTTGTAGAACCAGAGAAAGATTAACGAAATAGCCACAGATGATGTGACTGCGGGCATATAGAGGATCGTGCGGAAGACGCCTCTGGTTTTGATCGCCGGAATATTCTGTAAAAGTATCGCCAGGAAGAGGGCGAGGATCGTCTCACCGATTACCACCACGACAGTAAACTTAAGAATATTAATCATGGAGGTCCAGAAGTCGCTATCAAAGGGAGAGGCGAGCTGCTGGAACAAGTTCTGGTAGTTGAGTATGCCCACAAATTGAGGAGCCGTAAAGCCAATATCAAGCTTAAAAAGGCTGAGGCCGAGCACATAAAAGACGGCGAAGACCGTGAATACACCTAGCACGAGTAGGTATGGCGTCAGGAAAAGATAGGCGGTCAATGTTTCCCGACGCTGTCTGCTTGTCGGGCGGCGTGGCGAGCGTCCCTTCAAGGTTGAGGAACGGGCGTGAACGCCGTAGGCAGCAGAAGCAGGCGATGATTGTGTTGCCATAAAAAAGTACTCCCTTAGACTCCGCACACGCTACTTTTTCGAAAAAGTAGCGTGTGCAAGACGTGGATTTCACTTACCAACTAACCCATTACACGAGTGATGCAGGGCCGCCAGGTTCACGATCACGATTGTAATTCGCTGTTGATCTGGCTTGCTGCCTGGCTCAGAGCTGTTTGCGCATCCGCTTTGCCCAGGAGCACCTTTTCCACTGCCTGATCGAGCTTGGTATGGATAATGGCATCGTGCGGACCGTAATTGTCGGCATAGCCATACGTTGCCGCGTCAAACATTACTTTGATCCCTGGATTCTGTGTGAAGTAAGGATCATTGGAAAGGTTCTGCAACGTCGGCAAGGCAAAGCCCGCGTGTAGCTGGCTTGTTTGCACCTCTGCTCCGGTCATGTACTTAATCAGTTCCCAGGCAGCTTCGGGATGCTTCGTATTCGAGTAGCCAGACCAGGCATTGGTGAAGATCAGGTCGGCTCGCTTGCCATTGGCGGACTTGGGAACGGGCGCGATCCCATACTGGACGCTAGGGAAATTCTCAGTCATATAGGGGATCAGCCAGCCGCCTTCCAGGGCCATTGCGGCGCGCTGTTTGCCAAAAGCATCGCCCGCCCAACCGGCAGCAACGTCCGCAGGCAATACTGAAGAGTGATCTTTGGCGAAGCTAGCGTAGAAATCGAGTGAATTGACCCCGGCCTGAGTGTTGAAAGCCGCTTGCGTCCCATCTTTATTGAGCACCGTTCCTCCATCGGCGAACATGAAAGCCAACCAGCGCGAAGAGGAAGCAGGTAGCGTGATGCCATAGGTAGCGGTGGCAGCGTTTCCAGCTTTGGTCAGCTTCTGCGCGTCTGCCCGCATATCGTCCCAGGTCCAGTCAGCCGTTGGCGGCTGAATACCCGCGCTCTGGAACATTTGCTTATTGTAGAAGACGGCCAGGGTGTTCCAGTCCTTAGGAATGCCGTAAACTGTGCCGTTCTGGCAGGTAAACGGCGAGATTAATGATGAATAGTAATCAGTGGCTTTGACATTGTCTTTAGCCATGTAGGGCGAGAGGTTGAGCAGCTTGCCGCTGGTAATGTATTCAGGGGCCATGCCGGGCTGAAGATAGAAAACATCAGGAACGTTGCCACCTGCTACATCAGCACGCATCTTCGTGGGATAGTCGCCGGTAAGCGTAGACCATTTGACTTGAATATTGGGGTGTGTCTGCTGGAATTTGTTCAAGTTTTGCTGGACAAGCGCGTCTTCCGCAGGAGAAGATGACCAGCCAGCAACGTTGAGCGTAATGGGGCCCTTCTCTGGGGCAGCCGCGCTCGTGTTGGTGCTGCTCGGACAGGCAATATAACTGTTGGCGCTCCCACCTGCCA
>DASTZT010000777.1:0-6018 GCA_035764225.1 Ktedonobacteraceae bacterium | reverse complement strand
CTCATTACAACGGCGTTGGTGGACGCTGATTGGATGTCTGGCATTAATGGCTTGCTGGGGCGTCTACTCTCGCTATTGGGGACCATTCTTTTTATCCTATACCCCACACCATTTCCCTCCAATCATACTCCGGGTGGCTGTGTTTTTCCTCTATGGAATGAGTGGAAAGTATCTTGAAGATTTCGCCGTTGGCATGGCGATCAGCTCCTGCTATATTCTCGCGCAACAAATCACCATAGAGCATCCGTTGAACAAGCTCAAAGAGGGCATACGCCGCTATAGTTTATGGTTGTGGGGGATGGGCGTCTTCACGCTGTTTATGATGGCTTGCTGGATTGGAGACAATAGATTCCCCCATCTCATACCACTGTTCGATACAGTGTCTTCCTCCTACAACCAGTATACCGAGATTGGTCTAGCAGTCGGCTATGGATTGTGCATCATGGCGTTGCTCTTTGGCCCGACTAGCCTCAGACGACCATTTGAGTGGGCACCCGTGCGCTGGCTCGGACTCATTTCCTACAGCCTCTATATGTGGCATTTGCCGATTCTGATCTCCTTCATCGCCTTCGCCCAATCGTATGTCAATAGTACGAGGCACTTATTCGTATACGGCCTTTACTACGTGTGTGTCATCATTGTCATCATCCCATTTTCGTACGTTTTCTATCTCTTGATCGAGCAACCCTGGATTCAGCTTGGCAACAAACTAACCGGGCCAAAGAGACGAAACGTACCGGAAAAACCCGCCCCACCAAAAAGCAAGCAGGAACGTTCACAATGGCTTGATCTTGAGCGTAAAAAACAGGTTGTTGGGAAAGCGTAAGGGGAAAGTGTTGAATACACCAGAGACAACCGGTGGACGGAAAAAAACAATCGCAGTGCTCGACGGCGTACGCGCTGTGGCTTGCTTTACCGTCATTGTCTACCATATTAATCTCATCACGAGCAGTCAGCATGACTGGCAACCTCTGGCTCTGGGCACCTTCATTCCTGCCATCATGAGAACTGGAGCGGCTGGTGTGACGCTTTTCTTCGTCCTTTCTGGCTTTCTGCTTTTTATGCCCTATGCAAAAGCTCTCTTATTCGAGAACCAGTGGCCATCGATGCGCCAGTTCTATCTTCGGCGTGCGCTGCGTATCCTTCCTGGTTACTATATCTCATTAGGCCTTATTATCCTGTGGCAGCATCAGGAATACTTACAGCCTGCACACTGGAAAGAGCTAGGGCTTTTTTTGACCTTCACGATGGATTCCAGCCGTCTGACCTTCCAGAAACTGAACGGACCATTCTGGACATTAGCAGTCGAATGGCAATATTACCTGCTTCTGCCGTTCCTCGCTCTGGGTTTTGCCTGGGTTGTGAAAAAGATAGGGAGAGGCTCATTACAACGGAGTTGGTGGACGCTCATCGGATGTCTGGCACTTATGGCCTGCTGGGGCGTCGGCTCTCGCTATTGGGGGCCATTCTTTTTATCTTATACCCCACACCATTTCTCTCCGATCATACTCCGAGTCGCTGCGTTTTTCCTCTATGGAATAAGCGGAAAGTATCTTGAAGATTTCGCCGTTGGCATGGCGATCAGCTCCTGCTATATTCTCTCGCAACAGATCGCCGCAGAGCATCCGTTGAACAGGCTCAACGAGGGCATACGCCGTTATAGTTTGTGGCTGTGGGGAAGCGGAATCCTCGTCTTGTTTTTCGTGGCTTGCTGGACCGGCAACTTTTGGTATCCCCATCTCATACCGTTGTTCGATAATCTCACGTCCTCCTACAACCAGTATAATGAGGTCGGCCTGGCAATTGGTTACGGATTGTGTGTCACGGCGCTACTCTTTGGCCCGGCTAACCTCAGACGACCGCTCGAATGGGCTCCCGTGCGCTGGCTCGGACTCATTTCCTACAGCCTCTATATGTGGCATCTGCCGTTCCTGATTTTCTTCATAGCTTTTGCCCAGTCATATGCACACACAATGGCGCAACCATTGGTCTACGGTCTTTACTGGGTTTGTGTGATCATTCTCGTCATTCCATTCTCGTACGTTTTCTATCTTTTGATCGAGCAACCCTGGATTCAGCTTGGCAACAAGATACTGAGTAGAAGCAAAAGCAGCGTAGTAGGAGAGAGACAGCGTTCAAACGACAAGCAGAAAAATTTGCCGAAGCTCCCTTTTGAACACGAGAAAGAGGCTATTGGGAAATCGTAGCTCTCAAGCGCGAGGCCCCTTCATCCCCCAGCCAGCCTCCCCTTGCCCCTACACATCCGGCTATCTTTGCGGACACTGTTTGGGGTTTGATGGCGCGATGTGTTCTCGTGGGGGAACCTGGTAGGGGCAAGGGGCGGGGCATGGATGGGATGGGCCTCCTTGCCGCCCGCCTGAGCGCAGCTAGACGCGACAGCGGCGTTGGCGGGCGGAATTGCAAGATCTCGCGCTTGCCCTGCGATGGGATGAGGAGCCTTGCCCTTTCCATTGCCCCTGGTTATATTGGGGCTAGTGTGCAGCTATACACACAATCCCAGCACGGTCGTTAGCCGCAGAATCTCGGCTCCAGTATCCAGATCGGGATTCTGCACGACGGCTTCCGCCGCCTTTCTGAGCAGCAGCAGCGCCTCAGGCGTATTCAGATCGGTCTCCATCGCGGCCTGGAAGCGACTCCTGAGCGTGGTATTCTCGCCAGTAGCTTCTCGTCCAACCAGAGAACGCACATGCTGAAACAGCTCGACGGTCTCGGTCGCGACTTGCAGATCGTCGGGGAAACATTCCCAGGGATAGCGGTACTGATGGTTCTGCAAGACCACGCGAATGGCATCAGGAGTGTACGTTTTGAGAAGATCGCTGACAAGCGTGAGATTGCCGAGTGACTTACTCATCTTGACGCCATCCTGGTGAACCATGCCGGTATGCACCCAGAAGCGAGAAAATGGCACTTTGCCAGTATAGTGCTCGGATTGGGCAATTTCACAGGTGTGGTGTGGGAAAACCAGGTCTTCTCCACCGCCATGAATATCCAGTTGCGGCCCAAGATAGTGCATCGACATGGCGCTACACTCGATATGCCAACCAGGGCGACCAGGCCCCCACGGGCTTTCCCATGCTGGCTCGCCAGGAGCTTGCGCCTGCCAGAGCACAAAGTCAAGCGGATCTTTCTTGCGCGGATCATCAGGATAGTTCCCGCGTTCGTTGGCAACTTCCAACATGGAATTATAGTCGTTCAGTCCGATAGCACGCCCCAACACACCAAAATTGGGATCGCTCTTCACGCTATAAAATACGCAGCCTTCACTGACATAGGCATAGCCACCCTCTACCAGACTCTTCACGATCTCGATAATGCCCGCAATCTCGTCGGTAGCCCGCGCGTACACATCGGGGCGGCGCACATTGAGCGTATCCATATCGCGCAAAAAGCGTTCGGTCTCGCGTCGCCCCAATTCATCCCAGTTCATCCCCAGCTCGCGCGCCTTACGCAAAACATCATCATCGATATCGGTCACATTCTGCACGTAGCGAACTGTGTAGCCACGATACTCCAGGTAGCGGATCAACGTATCGAACGAGACATACGTAAAAGCGTGGCCCAGGTGTGTCGTATCATAGGGAGTTACGCCACAGACATAGATGCGCACCGTATCATCAATGGGAGTAAATGTTTCTAGCGACTGGGTGAGGGTGTTAAATAGCTTCATTCTCTTCTCCTAGACCGAACAGGCGAACAGCGTTTGCAGAGGTAACGTAAGCAATCTCTGCCAGGGCCAGACCGCGAATCTCAGCCAGTTTCTCCGCGACGTGTCTTACAAAAAGCGGTTCATTGCGCCTGGCCTGGAGCGGTTTGGGCACCAGGTAGGGACTATCAGTCTCAACCAGGACGCGATCCAGTGGAACCATCCTTGCAACTTCAGGGAGCGCGTTACCCTGTCGCGTCAGTGGGCCAGCAAAGGAGAGCATGAAGCCAGCGAAGGAGAGGCATTCCTCAGCCTGAGCAACATTGCCGGAGAAGCAATGAAAAACGCCCCGTAAGTCCTGGCCATGTGCATGCAATAGTTCTATCACATCGTCGTGAGACTCGCGAACATGAATAATGCAGGGCAGATCACACTCGCGAGCAAGCTGGAGATGAGCGCAAAAGACGGCACGCTGTACATCGCGCGGCGAGAGCATCCGATAATAATCCAGTCCGAACTCCCCGATGGCCACAACCGTCGGCTCCTGTGCCATTGCGCGAAACTGCGCCCCTACTTCATCACTGTAGGTAGTTGCATCATGAGGATGGACCCCGACGCCAGCAAAAATAGTGCCAGGATGGCTTTTTGCCAGTGCAACGGCGGAGCGACTCGAAGCAAGATCAATGCCAGGATCAACGATACGTGTGACACCGCCCGCAATGGCCGCTTGAATAACGGCTTCGCGATCAGCTTGAAAGCGGGAGGCGTCGATATGTGCGTGGCTATCGACGAGCACTACACAAATCCTTTCGAATAAACAGGCCAAAATAAAGAGAGAGTCAACTGCTAGATGCCTCTCCCTCGTTACTTCATTACTTGTAGTATAGTAGATGGCTTATAGGAGTGTCAAATTATAGCGGATAGCCTTACCCATTCACAGATTGATGCTGCCCAATGCGAGCCTGGGTCTCGCGCAGTTCCGCTAATGTGGCCTCAAGCTCTGCCTGAAGATCCTGCACCTGCTGCCGCGATGATTGAAGCTGCTGCTCCCGTTCGCGCATCGTCTGAAGATGGGTCTCATGCTCTTTCGCACTCTGAAGCTGGTTTTTGGCATCTTCAAGCTGTTGTCGCAGCGCACGGCTCTGCTCCTGAAGCCGCTGAAACTCGTCTCCATGCTCGGAGGCTGCTCCATTAGTTTGTGACGCCTGATAGGCCGGATTATGCTCAGGCGCTATTACACCCGACGGAGTTGTCGCATAATCGGTATGGTGCTCTGGCATCGCTTCATTTGACCGAGCCTCCTGGTAATTGGCGTCGTGCTCAGAGGTCGTAGCTGTCGCCTGTGAAGCATAGGTCTCTGGATGATCGCTTGCTGAACCGGACGGCGAAGCCCGATATGCCTGCTCATGTTCGGCGTCAGCCCCATTATGTTGATCGGTGTTGGCGGGATGCTCTTCAACGGTGCGCGGCAACCGCTGCGTTTCCCAATCCTCGATATCGTTCTCTTGCTCTGAAGTCGTATGCTTGTCTGGCCGATCATCGTGCGAGGGTTGCTGCCCATCGTCGTTTGCCTGGCGAAAGGAACCGGGGCTGACGCGAGAATTATAAGCCCCATGCTGATGCAAGATGCTCAGCACCTCCTGCTCGCGATCTGCTGCCTGCACGGTCAGGATCGTGTTGCCATTTGCATACTCATCGGCATAATACTGCGATTCTTCATCTGACAGACCGACATCGGTTAAATCGTCGGCCAGATGATCTCCATTGGTATCGCTGGGAGTCGTTCCCATAAACATATTTTTGAGATCTGCGAAGAAACCGCCCGCACTGCCTGGCATGGAATACCGGATCTGCTCACGGTGAAATCCAGCATCATACAGCGCCTCGATAGCCTGTTCGGCCATTGCTCGGTCTCTAAAAATGCCTACCACGGTGGAAGATGGCGTCACTGACATATACTTGCTCCTTTGCTGACCGCTCCATCATAGAGGGTCACACGAAAATCACTGCGACGATCAGGAGGCACTGATTTTTCGATCCATTTCATAGTTTTCACGAGATGGGCTACAAAAAAGATGCATGTCAGTGCGTGCCTGCTTGCAAGGCAAGACTATTGTGATATTGCCGTTGGTTGCTCCTCAGGAGCAAGAGGGAAAAGCGTCAGGTCACTGCTCGGATTGCGCAAATTGATCGAGATGGCCTCCATCCCTGGCGCTGTCCGTAGGGCAACCAGCGATTTTGTCAAGCGACTGACCTCACTGGTCGCACACGCGATCTCCATCTTGTCCCGTCCATTCCCCGTCTGGACCTCAATCTGTTCCAGCGTTGCTCCCGCCTCCATGCAGATATCGTAG
>DASTZT010000776.1:0-4391 GCA_035764225.1 Ktedonobacteraceae bacterium | reverse complement strand
ATAAAAAAGGAGCGAACGATGTATTGGCAAGCGGTAAAAGAGTATCCAAATCATCAATATGTGACTGGCGAGCAACAAAAACCTGGCACGTTCATGTCGGATTCGACTTATGCAGAAGCGTTGGATGCTCTCGTTATTTGTTGCGCTGATGCTGCTATCCTTCATCAAGGATTGTGGTTGATTGCTAAACGGGCATGGGAACCTCAACCAGACTGGTGGGTGATCGGCGGACGGATGCGCAAAGGAGAACTAATTGAGCAAGCATTACGGCGCAATTTACGGCGCGAATTGCACCTTGATATTCCCGAAGACCGTCTCCGCTCTATCATCGGCCACTACAATCTGATCTGGGATACAAGAGCGCAGGAGCCAACGACGAACGGATGCCAGGTGTTCTCAATCACTACAGCCGTTCACCTGAGCGATGAAGAAAAAGATCGTATTCAACTCAACGAAGAGTATGCCGATGCTCAATGGGTAGACCCCTTATACGTAATAGAGCACGCCGACCAATTTCACCCGTGCTCATTCAGGTGGCACGGGATATCATCGGATAGGTCTACCATTGGCAAACGAAGCATTTGAAGCAGAAATGCGAACACTTTTTGACTCGCTTGAAAACTTGTCTTTTTCGGCACTCAATGCTATATTACAGAGGGAGTAAGCTAAATAAATGCAGCAGGTCGAAACGCTCATACTGCGCGTATCTCCGAGTCAGGTGCCAGCACAGGAATGATAGAATCGTCAGAGCGTAGCGACCGTGACCCGACGCGAGACTCGTGAAGCCCTGCGTCGGCATCAAGATTAGGAGAGATAACTGATGGGCATTTTTGGAGATCGTATCATGCGCTGTACCGATGGACATCTGTTCGTGGCGAGCCAGACATCCCGCCTGTTCAACTCTGTGCATCTGGGTCCGTTTCGGAAAATGCAGTGTCCGGTAGACGGGAAAATCGTGACTGTGGGTAACGTGAGGGAAAGCACCCTGACTCCAGAGCAGTTGGAGCAGGCCCGGAAGTACAGGGTATAAGCGGCTAGTCGGTAAGTGTCCTGAAATCTGAGTTTGCCCACGGGTTGCAAAAAAACTTATGGCGTTTCAGTGCGCTTGAGATAGTCTGCCCACGTCTGAATCGATTTTTTGTAGCCCTCAGGCATCTGAAGCAAAGAGATTTTTTCTGGAAGGAAAAGCCCCACTGCACTATGCTCTGGACCGTGCCTTATCTGGGAAAACGGGGCAGGATAACACCCATACGTCAAGATCAAGACATCCACTCCCTCGAAAATATGATAGACCCAGGCATCTAAAAGTGGGCCAACGGTCGCAACCAGGCCCAGTTCTTCCTCAATCTCTCTGACGACGCAGACCTCCGGCGTTTCCTCTGGCTCAAGCTTGCCTCCTGGCAGTTCCCATTCATCGCGTTCATTTTTGAGCAAAAGCACCTTGCCATCACGACAAAGAACCCCTTTCACTGAAACGGGGAACCGATAGGCTTGATTATCTGATGGTATTGGTGAAGAAGGCATCATATTGTTTCCTGCTCCTTTGACCATCCAGGCTTTCCACGATAGTCTTCAATTGTCATAAATTAAACGCTCCAAATTAACGAATAATAGGCTTCTCCCAGTGTACCATAGAAACGTCGGGCAATGGTCAGGGCAAGCGCAAGGCCCCCACACCTCCGCAGCCCCTACCAGCATCCGTCCGACTATCTCGATTCATGTTCCATGACGATTTTTTTCGCTGGGGAATGCGAGATCGTGGGGATCGGTAGGGGCAAGGGGAGGCGGCGTGGTTGGGATGGGGCCTCGCGCTTGCCCTGCTTAGCTTAGCCTGCACCCTTAAATTTGTCGTAGCGTCCCAGGTACCAGCGCACCGTCATGATATATTCGGCATGGCTCCAGGTCAGCGGAGAGACACTCAGAGGCTCGCCAGTAAATGGATGAACTTGTTCGGCCATTACTCCGCTCGGCAAGGCATGGACCCGCGCCCATTCCAATAGGGGTAGCGCCTGCTGAAGTTCGTCAAGCACAGTGGCATGAGCGATCCGATATTGCGCGAGCCAGAGCGTGCAAATAAACCAGGGGTTGCCCTGCGCCTGCTCCAGGTCGTTCGTCACCTGATGATAATGATCGTTCTCGTAGCGCGCCATCCCCCCAATCGCCGTTTTGACCCACAGCGTTTGCTCCAACGCCTGCATCGTGCGCTCCATATGTGGATCATGAGCCGATAACATACCAAACTGGAATAGCCCGCACACGCTGCTATCCAGCGTAGCATCTTTATGGATGATGCCATCTTTATCCACCGTAATCATGCGCAGAAAATGGCCCCGCTCCTCATCCCAGAGATAACGTAGCGCGGCTGCTTTGATCTCGTTGGCCGCCTTTCTATACGTATCGGCTAGCTCCACCTCGCCAAAAAGGGCCGAAAAATTGGCGGCTGCATCCAGCCCGGCATAGACTGTTGCCGTCGTATAGGTCAGGATGCCCCTTCGCTCTTCCCAAAGATCATATGATGCGTCAGGCAAGCCCGTGAGCGCATCGCGATACCTGACGAAGAAATCTGCTGCCGGAGTGATCAGCGTGCGAAAGTGGGGCGCGACAAACTCAATGTCATGAAAACGGTCATAATGCTGCCACAGGCTATAGATGACGAGCGCGGTCTCATCCTCCTGGATCGGCAATTGCGGCCTGCCTTCTTGATCTATCCAGGGCTGCCAACTACTCCCCCAGGAACGGTCCGGGTTATACTTATGCAGCAGATAGCCGCCTTCGGTCAGTACGGCATTACAAAAATCGTAGAAGGCGCGGGTAATCTCCGAATAGCCAGCATGGCTCAATGCACTCGCCACCAGTGCCCCGTCGCGCGGCCACATATAGGAGTAGCTATCTCTTGAGAAATAGCGCACATCGGCGTCGTTGGCGGCAATAATCGCGCCGTCGCCGTCGATCTGCGTACGCAAAATGAGCAAGCTGTGTTTATATAACGCAATCAGTTCGGGCGAGAGATCAGCAAAATCCTGCGTATCCTTGTTGACCCAGCGATACCAGTAGTGGCGCGTGCGGGCAAGAAAACTCTGAGGGCCACGCTTATTAATCATTTCATCGAGGGCCACAACCGCAGGCAAATCGCTGCCAGCCGTCATCCAGTGATAGACCTCGCTGCTTGTCCCGGCAGCGATGGCAGGCAGGTGCAAAGCAATCGTACCATCAACCGAGCCTTGAGCAATCGGATTGCGACCCAGTTCCCCATCCTCGGCATCGCGCCATGTCCCTTCCGCGCCATTAAACTCCTTGATGCCAGTAGCCCAACTACTAATGCCAACCTGAGCCTGATCGCCACTGCCAATCTGTCCGTTGATCAGAAAATAGCCCGCTTGCTTATAGGCTACCAACGCTCGTATAACAGGATAGTAGAAGACGGTATTGCCATCCGTATCGTCCCAGATGTGCCAATCGTAGTGGAAGAAGAGGCGCACTTCGCGAGCATGATCGGCGTGATTGGTCACGACCACATGACGCAGGAAAATGGCGCGATTGAAGTCCACCACATCATTGAAAATCAGCTCTATTTGCAATCTAGCATGCTTGAGCGTGACAGACGTTACCAGGGTTTCCTTCTCATAGATCATTTCACGCTGCCACTCAGAGCTATCCAGCCAGGCAAACTGCCCTTCAACCCAGACGCCTGTATGAGAAATATCGCCAGCGGTCTGCAATTCCTGTCCCACATGAGGCCAGTAAATATCGCGCAGATCGTAGTTCTTATCAAAATTTACCAGCAGCCTGCCATTTCCCAGAGGGAGATCTCTTGGCATGTGATGTTCCTCCCCTTTACCTAAAAATATTTGTCAAATTCTATCGCCCCTATAATATGTCTTTCCCTCCACCAGGGCAAGCGCGAGGCCCCCGCCCTTCCACACCGCCTCCCCTTGCCCCTACCGACCCACCATACCACCTCCTTTCCCTCTACGTCTGGTCTATTCTCACCATAACACACAACGTTAGTGACAGGGAACCACCCTTTTCATTAATGCAGGACCGTTCATCGGCGCATGAGGTAGGGGCAAGGGGCGGCATGGCGCGTGGGTGGGGGCCTGACGCTTGCCCTCGTGGGGATGCCCTTTGCGTTGCTAAAGTGAGAGCAACAAATTATAATATGCGCAGTCAGAAAGAGGCAAAAAAATAAACTGGCGCTATAAAGGTGAAGTATAGAACAGATGAGACGCAACTTATTATCGAGGCTGCGCACCAATGGAGCCTTGGATCTTACCAGCGCATTGCTCTTATTATTGGCAATCCCGCTCTACCAGGGGCTGATTCTTACGCCCCTGAGCTATGGCCCTGCCCTCAGTGGGACCGCAGCGGGAAACTTTACGCCTTACCTGAAT
>DASTZT010000775.1:0-5508 GCA_035764225.1 Ktedonobacteraceae bacterium | reverse complement strand
CCATCCGGCCCCATTTGTGGTGGATGATCTGGTGCGTGCGATCATTGAGGACCTTGGGTATCCTGCCAGTCGCTTGCATCTTGAGGAAACGGTGCAGGCGCAGGCGTACGGAGATCAAGAGCGCACTGGACAGGTCGTACGCAATTTGCTCATCAATGCTCTGAAATATTCCGCTCCAACCGAGCCTGTGTGGGTGAGGATCTCAGCCAGTGAAGACGCGATCACGTTGAGTGTGCAGGATCATGGCAGAGGCATCCCCCAGGATCAGCAAGCGAGAATATTTGATCGCTTCGCTCGCCTTGACCAGTCCGAGCGGGTACCAGGCACAGGGCTAGGGCTCTACATTGCCGCACAGATCGTCGCTCAGCAAGGAGGGCGGATCTGGGTAGAAAGTACTCCTGGCAAAGGTGCGACCTTTTTCTTTACCCTTCGGTGCGCACGAGAGCCAGCATCTGATACGGTGCAGCAAGCAAGAGAGCGATATATCGAAGAGCTTCCTCATGGCAAAAAGAAAAGCATCAGCCCTAATTTTTAGGAGCATCCTGAACCTATTTTAGGAACGACTTGTATAGTTGGTGCCGGTGGAGAGATTCGAACCCTCAACCCTTGCGGGACTTGTTTTTGAGACAAGCGCGTATACCGTTCCGCCACACCGGCTTATGACTGACAGGCCATATCATAGCGCATCAATGGCCAGAAGTCAATAGCTAAACTTGAGAAACCTGGGGAATTTCTACTCGTCCGAATTCTCCGATGGCTCTAAACTTTTGATAGCGTTTTTCGAGCAGGTCTTCGATGGGGATGGAGCTAAGTTCAGCCAGGTTTCTTACTAGCGCGGCTTTGAGGTTATCAGCTGCGATCTGATGGTTGCGATGCGCTCCTCCCAGTGGCTCTGGGATTAGCTCATCGACCAGGTCCAGCTTCTTGATTTCACGCGCGCTGATACGCATCGCCTCCGCTGCCTGGGGAGCATAGACGCTATCTCGCCACATGATCGATGCGGCTGCCTCTGGTGCTGCAACTGTATAAATACTGTGCTCCATCATCAGGATACGGTCCGCCAGACTGATGGCTAGCGCGCCGCCGCTCCCTCCCTCGCCGATGACGCAGGCAACAATGGGTACATGTAAGCGCGCCATTAAGTAGAGGCTGGAGGCGATAGCTTCGGATTGTCCCCGCTCTTCGTCGATCAGGCCGGGAGACGCCCCGGATGCATCGATCAGACAGATAATTGGGAAGCCAAATCGCTCGGCCTGTCGCATCACGCGCTGCGCTTTACGATATCCCTCCGGGTGTGGCATCCCTAGATTGCGGTATTGCTTCTCCTTCATATCTCGGCCCTTTTGATGGCAGACGAACATTGCAACCTGCCCATCCAGGTGAGCGGGTCCGGCCATAATGGCATGATCGTCGCCAAAGGAGCGATCTCCATGCAACTCGAAGAAGCCGTCGGATATGAGCCGGAGGTAATCTGCCGCGTAGGGGCGATCTTTGTGACGGGCTACCAACACTGTTTGCCACGAGGTAAGATTTTTATAGATCTCCTCGGTGCGGTAACGCAGTTCGCGCTCCGCCTCCTGTAGCTGCAAAAGTTCCTCATGTTTCAGACGGTCACCTTTGCGTTGCAGGCTGGTGATCTTCTTCTCAAGCTCCGCTAATGGTTTTTCAAATTCCAGATCGTAAGGCATCGCGTTTCCCTCTATGTTACAGTGTTGCAGTCTGTGACGTGTTGTCTTTTGAACCAACTTTGGCGTATAGGCCCAGCAACTGAGCCAGCGTCTGGCGCAAATCGCGTCGATGGACTATTGCATCAATCATACCATGCTGGAGGCCAAATTCGGAATTGACAGTACCTTCAGGAAGTTTGATGTGCATGAATTGCTCAATTACGCGTGGTCCCGTAAAGCAAACCAGCGCGCCCGGTTCCGCAAGAATGACATCGCCCAGCATCGCGAAGCTGGCTGTGACTCCTCCTGTTGTGGGGTCGGTTAGTAAGCTGAAATAAGGTAATCGAGCCTCGCCCAGTTTGGCAAGCGCGGCTGAGGTTTTGGCCATTTGCATCAGCGAGTACAGCCCCTCTTGCATGCGTGCTCCCCCAGATGCGGTAGCAATGAGGACAGGTATTTGTCGCTCTATTCCTAACTCGATGGTGCGCGTGATTTTTTCGCCGACAACCGATCCCATACTTCCACCGATAAAACGAAAATCCATCACGGCAATGGCAAGAGGGTTACCTTCAATGGTAGCATGGCCTATCACAATTGCTTCGTTGATGCCCGCATTGCGGCGTTCTTCTGCCAGCTTGTCTGCATATGCCTGGGAACGGCTGACAAATTTGAGTGGATCAACGGAAATGATGCCCTGATCCGTCTCGACGAAGCTATCAGGGTCTGCTAAAAGCGTGATCCGCTCGTAAGCCGTCAAGCGGAAGTGATAGCTGCAGCGTGAGCATATCTTCAGATTCTTTTCCCAGTCGCGCCCATAAAGAATCTCTTTGCATTTAGGGCACTTGACTGCGATATTACCCATACTGGACAGATTGGATTTCGCCTCCTCGGTCGAGGTTGCCTGTTTTGTTGATGGAACTGCCGCTTCTTTAACCATAAAAAACCTCCCCGTCAGCTTTACGCAAAAAGCGCCTCAACGAAACGCTGTGGGTCAAAAGGTATCAGATCCTCGACCTTTTCCCCTGTACCGATGAATTTGATTGGAACCCCTAAATCATCCGCGACCGCAAAGGCAAAGCCACCTTTAGCCGTACTATCCATCTTTGTAATAATAACGCCCGTTAAACCAATATCCTGAGCAAACTGACGTGCCTGTAAGAGTGCGTTTTGTCCGGTTGGTGCATCGATCACCATTATTAACTCGTGAGGGCCGTCAGGAATGAATTTCTGAATCACTTTGTTAATTTTTTTTAACTCTTCCATAAGATTATATTTGGTATGAAGGCGACCAGCTGTATCGATGATCAGCACATCGCTTCCTCGCGTGGTTGCGGCCTGAAGCGCATCATAGACGACTGCGCCGGGGTCGGAGCCAGGGTTCTGGCTGATCACAGGCACGCCGATGCGCTCTCCCCATACCTTGAGCTGGTCAATAGCGGCTGCGCGGAAGGTATCACCGGCAGCCAGAGTTATTTTATAGCCCTCACGAATGAGCCGATAGGCCAATTTGGCTATTGTGGTCGTTTTGCCGGAGCCGTTAACGCCAATTACTAGTATAACGGTGAGTGGAGATTGTTTTGACCTGCGAAGTAAGGAGGGTTTACCGAGGAGAGCGACGAGTTCTTGACGTAAAGCCTGTTGTACCTGAGTGCCGGTGCGCATCTGTTCTGCTATAGCCCGTTCGCGCAGACGTTCAATCAGCCACATACTTGTGCTGGGACCAACATCTGTTGCCAGTAATGCCTCTTCCATCTCATCCCACAGATCATCGGTGATGGTATCGGTTTCTTCGACAGTATCGCTTAAGCGTTTAAAAAGTTGCTTCGTACGGCTTAAAAAGCTGAAGCGTTGTTCAGATGCAGGATTGCCTCCACCAGCCTTTTGAGCTGCATCTGATTGTTTGTTCGGGTCTTCTTCTGGATTCTGCCCAAAGAATCGGTTGAGCACGTTGGTATAAACTCCTTTAATATCGATACGGCCTGAGTGCCTTGTCGTTTCCTCCCCAAATCAAATAAGAGGGCACACCACTGCATACCCATATGCAGTGATCGTCCCTCTACATCTGTCAGCAAAAGGCGGGCCTCTTGCCTCCCTGGTTCACGTTAGTGAGCGGTTTAAACCGCTCATAAACGTGTTGCCCGGTGTTCCACCCCACCCCTACTGGCGACCGCTGCGATACGAATGGAGTGAGCCGTCACTGATTGGTTCGTTGATGATGATGTCGCCGTTACGGATTTTGATGTTATACAGGCAAGATGGGTTCGTACAGACCCATGCCTTGTACTCAATGGAAGCTCCCTGGCTACCGAAATCCGAAAGCGGAACCAGATCACCTTCACTACATTTGCGACACCGAGGAAAAGCGTTTTCCACGAAATCGCCTCCTTCCTTCACTCTGGAGGATCTATTCGCTTGCTCACGGCAAAGTTAAGCAAGCGAGGCTTAGCGAGAAAGTAAGCCGAGGGGGAGCCTCCGCCGCTGCATCCGCATCCCCACAGCAGGTATAATCCATGCCCTTCCTATCATACCACAACTCCTCTTTCCTGTCAGCAAGTAGGTGAAGAAATTTTCATTTTTGCTTGATAACACTGCTCAATCTCTTTCCTTAATCCTGACTGAAGGAGAGATAAGAAACAATAGGATAGAACGCTGTACCCTTTTTTCGGCCTCAGACGAGCTATCAACTTCTGACTGTTCGTCTGGCATGAGCCGAAAGCCGTTGCTTCTTACCTTCAGCATAACAGGTGTTACAACTCTAGTCAAGCATTCACATCCATAAACTTATAAATTGATGACATGGCGATTGCTGCGGAAATTTCCCCAAACATGGAAATATCTTCATCTTCAGCTCTGCTATCTGGCCTTTCTGTTCATGATGAACAGCTAATCTTTTTTCCTATCTGTGCGGATGAGTCAAGGAGAAAATAGCGTGATGCCTCCCTTGCCTTTGCCTCTGCTCGCCATAGCTCGCTAAAGCCTCGTACCTTTGCTTGTTCTGTCTGATGGTGATGGCCCTTGTGGTTCTCTTTTCTTTTGGGGCAGATACGGGAGGTACGAGGCTTTTTCTACAATTTGGCACGATTATTGCTGTGTAGAGCAATGGGAGAGCATTTTTCAAATGGCACGTTCCAATTCAGTATTTTCTTTGTGATATATCTCCGTGGATGGTAACTATTGAAGGAGAGAGGGAGAATGGAGTACTCGTTATGGTAGCAAAAGCAACAAGAGCCAAACGTAGCGTTGACCTGGAAGCAGATATTTTTGTAGTGAAAGGGAGGAAGCGTCATACGCCGGAGTACGCCTGTGAGGGGAATGATCTAGGAGATGAAACGGAATTCGGTTTTGAATGCGATGACGAAACTGATGATGAGGGGGAAGATCCGCGTGGTGCTGTTGACGACTCAGTAAAGCAATATCTCAAGGAGATCGGGATGTATCCTCTTCTGACTGCTGAACAGGAGTTAATGCTGGCAGAACGGATCTCGCATGGCGATTTGCGGGCACGACAAAAGCTGATTGAGGCGAATTTGCGCCTGGTGGTGAGCATTGCGAAACGATATTCAAACCAGGGCTTGCCGCTGCTGGATTTGATCCAGGAGGGAAACATTGGCCTGATGCGGGCGACCCAAAAATTTGATTACAAGCGAGGTTTTCGCTTTAGTACCTATGCCACATGGTGGATTCGGCAGGCGATCAGCCGTGCTATCGCTGAGCATTCGCGCAGTATTCATATTCCGGTACATGTCGTTGAACTTATTTACAAAATTAAGCGGGTGGCGCGTCGCATGTATCAGGATGAGGGGGTAGAGCCGTTGCCCGAACAACTGGCCGCAACGCTTGG
>DASTZT010000774.1:0-12313 GCA_035764225.1 Ktedonobacteraceae bacterium | reverse complement strand
AGTTCGCATTATCCCTTCCAGGTTCGTCTCTTGATCGCGAACTCTGGCTCTGGCGACGAAGCTGTAGCGGGTCAGGTGGCGCGGCAAATTGTGCAGCTTGCCGCTCAAGATAAAACGGTGGTGGGGGTCATGGGATGGCCTTTTAGCGAGAGTACGGTCCATGCTTTCAAGATCCTGGAAGCTGCTCATATCCCCATCGTGTCAGAAACAGCCTCGACCGATGATCTGACCGGAAAATCGTCCTACTTCTTCCGCCTCGTCCCTCCCAATTTCCAACAGGGTCAGGCGAATGCTCAGTATGTCATCCAGACTCTCCACGCGAAACGAGTAGCTCTCTTTGTTGACCATAACAATGCATATAGCAGCAGTTTCGCCGATGATTTCAAACAGTCGTACCTTAGTGAGGTAAGTGGAAACGGTACTATCGTGGCTGAGGAGCCGTATACTGTTGGCCCAAAGGGTCAGGCTCAGTTGTCTACACTTCTACAACGTGCGCTCAACGCTAATCCTGATGTGATCTATTTTTCTGGCTATGCAAGCGATTTAGCTATATTGCTAGACGCTTTGCCATCGTTTGGACCGGGAGTCTCGGTGCCGATTGTGGGAGGAGAAGGACTCTACGAATTAGGAGGCTACAATCAGAGTTCTCGCGCTCACTTGGGACAACTACATTTTCTGGCGTATGCTTACCCTGACGAATGGGAAATAGCAGGTCTGGTAGGGCAAAAGCCTCTTTTCTTTCAAGAATATAGTGATGCCTTCAATCCCTCTGGACAAACTCCTCCCGGAGTCTATGGGTTGACGCGTGCGGGTAACGATGTCGTCCTTGCCTATGACGCAACCCGGACGTTGTTGACAGCGAGCACTTCTGTGGGCCAGAATGTGACAGGGGAACAACTCCAGCAAGCCTTAAAGCAGATAAAGGATGCTCGCCCTCTCCAGGGTGTCAGCGGACGCATCGCCTTTGGACCAGACGGCAATCCCATCAACAAGCCCCTCTTACTTTTGTCTGTTGATGCCCAGGCACGCTTCCACGAAGAGGCACTGCTCAGCGGTTGTCTGCTAGTCGCTCGTTGTGGCTGATGGCTGAACAGGCTCTCCCCAGTCGCTGATACCATGAATGAAGTTGGCAAGATGCTGGGCATCCCATTCCTCCGGGCGAATCACAAAATCAGCGTCGGTGGGGAAAGAGTGGTAGCTGCTTTTGGACTCGTCCTGCGGGGTGCGGCTGGCTCTTCCCTGGTCGAGGTCTCGGAGGGTGCGAGCCAGTAACGCTCCCCCGCGCTCGGCACAGCGTTGCTCTAGCTGCCGATAGCGTATGCCGTCGGGGACGGCGATCTCCTCTTGCGCGAGGATGTCTCCGCTATCCATTTTTTCGCTCATCAGGTGAATCGTGACGCCTGTGGTGCGATGACCCTCACGCAACGTCCAGAAGAGTGGGACAGGGCCACGATTGGCCGGGAGCAGCGAGGGATGGACGTTCAGGCAACCAAAACGAGGCAGGTCTCTTATCACCTCAGGAATGAGTAAGGAGAAACAGGCCACGCAGATCGCATCGGGCTGATACGCTGCCAGGACGCTCACGGTTTCAGTATCCGCGAGCTGCGCAACTTCCCAGAGAGGGATCTTCCGCTCCCAGGAGAGTTGTACAATGGAACGTTGCAACGCAGCATTGACAAGCGGCAGGGTGGAACGCGCAATCCGAGGAGACTCCCGAAGCTGGATCGCTTGTGGTTGGTTACTAGCATCGGAAGTTGTCGGAATCACTACGGCGCAAACTTCAATGCCGTCCTTCAGTAGCGCCATAAGAACGGGTAACGAGAAGTTTCCTGGCATGCCAAAAAAGAGGACACGCGGCGACTGTGCCTTTGCCTGGGCATTTGACATGGCAGATTGCATCATGTAGGATCTCAATAAGATTGTAGCGACCTTAAATTAGGAGTCTCTATCATGCCACGAATGGTTTATTGTGTCAAATTAAAGCGCGAACTGCCCGGCCTGGAGAAGCCTCCCTTCCCCGGAGAGCTGGGACAACGCATCTATGAGCATGTCTCCAAACAGGCTTACGATATGTGGCCCGCCCAGAGCACTCAGATTATCAGTCAACGCCAACTGAATATGGCCGATCCCCAGGCACGTAAGCTGCTGCGCCAGGAGATGGAAAAGTTCTTCTTCGGCGATCAAAAGGAAAGTGTAACAACGGGCGGCGCTGCTCAACAAGGCCCACGCCTGGTCTATTGCGTTAAACTGCAACGCGAGCTGCCAGGTCTGGCGAAACCACCGTTCCCCGGCGCATTGGGACAGCGCATCTATGAGCAGATCTCTCAACAGGCTTGGGATATGTGGCCCGCCCAGAGCACGCTCATTATCAATCACTACGGACTCAACATGGCCGATCCCGAAGCGCGCAAAATCTTACGCGAGCAGATGGAAGAGTTTTTCTTTGGGGAAGATGCCAGGATGCCTGAGGGGTGGACGCCTGAAGCCGCAGGGGCAGGAGCAGGGGGTGGTCGCAAAGGTGGAGGAGCGCCACGCAAGAAATGAGGGATCGTGGTAATATCCTGCTCATTTCTTGCTATGAGCTGGGACACCAGCCGTTTCACCTCGCCTCGCTTTCGGCCATGCTTGAGCAGGCGGGCTACGCTCCCGTTGCCGTCGATATAGCCGTAGAGACGTTATCAGACGCGACGATCAGCGCAGCGTGCTTTGTTGGCATTGCCGTACCGATGCATACAGCCTTACGCCTCGGAGAACAACTCGCTCGCCGGATACGCCACGTCAACCCATCAGCGCACATCTGTTTTTATGGACTCTATGCCCTGCTCAATGCACAACATCTACTGCAAGAGACTATTGATGCCGCCATTGGTGGCGAATATGAGATCCCGCTGCTCAAGCTTATCAACGCGCTTGAACACAAATCGCCGCTCACTATCCCAGGCGTTTCCACGCGCTCTGCCAGTAGTGGCCCATCAATGGAGCGCACACCATTCATCGTCCCGAACCGTCACCAGCTCCCGCCGCTCCAACGTTACGCTCGCCTGGAATGGAATGGAGAGTTGCGTCTGGCAGGCTATACGGAAACGACGCGAGGATGCAAGCATACCTGCCAGCATTGTCCCATCACCCCCATTTATCGCGGGCGCTTCTTTGCTATCCCGATGTATATCGTTCTGGCGGACATTCGAGCGCAGGTAGAGCTGGGCGCATCTCATATCACCTTCGGCGACCCCGACTTCTGGAACGGCCCCACTCATGCATTACGCATCACGCGAGCCATGCACCGCGAGTTTCCTGATCTCACCTTTGACGCCACCATCAAAATTGAGCATATCCTCAAACATCATCACCTGCTCGCGGAAATGCAAGACCTGGGCTGTGCCTTCATTGTCTCAGCCGTGGAATCGCTGAATAACACGGTGCTTCAACAGCTCGACAAAGGACATACAGCCGCAGACGTGATGGCGGCATTTGATCTGACGGAACAGGCCGACATTTCCTTACGCCCATCGCTGCTGCCATTTTCGCCCTGGGAAACCTTGGAGAGCTATATTGCTCTTTTGGACTTTTTTGAAGAGCGCCGACTGATCGAGCACATAGATCCCATCCACCTTTCGATTCGCCTCCTCATTCCCCCCGGCTCTGCTCTGCTAGAGACAATGGAGCAGCACTGGATCGGAGAACTTGATCCGGCGGCCTATACCTATCGCTGGCGACACCCTGATCCAGCTATGGATCAATTGCACGAGCAGGTCGCTGCTCTGGTGGAGGATGCGGAACAAAGCAAAGCCGATCCGATAGAGACATTTTTCCAGGTCAAGGCGCTAGCACTCGCCCAGCAGGGACAGGATTTCTCAGTGGCCCGTGCTGTGCAGCATTACGGTCCGCCCAAGATATTGCCGCATCTCACCGAAACATGGTTCTGTTGAGCAGAGCCGACGATGGGCCAGTTGGTCCAATAGCAAGGCGAGTCAAGCCAAAATATGGCTTATCGCATGGTCCTTAGCAAGTGACAGGGATACGAACATTGATCGATGTACCTTGCTCCGGCGCGCTTTCAATAGTAACACTACCTCCCACCTTGATGGCTCGTTCTTGCATGGAGCGCACTCCAAAGTGCCCCGGAAAGGGGAACGACGGATCAAACCCTCTCCCATTATCGCGTACCAGGAAGCAGACCTCGTTATCGTGTTGTGTGAGTTGGAGTACGACGGCACTGGCTCGCGCATGTTTGACGACATTATGCAAAGCTTCTTGAGCGATGCGATAGAGCGTGTGTTTCAATTCCAGCGGAAGATTGGGCTCCGCATCCAGGGTCGCATCGACGGTAAGTCGATAGCGGGTTTGTAGCACTGCTACCTGTTTAGAAAGGGCAATTACCAGCCCTTCCGTTTCCAGGGATTCGGGTCGTAGCTCGAAAATGAGCGCCCGCATCTCGGCAAGCCCCGCCTCCGTAAGATCGATGACATATGCCAGCGACTCCCTGGCCTGCTCCTGATCGCTCTCTAGAGCTTCTTGCGCAGTATGAGCCCCCAGACTAATGCCGTAGAGCGCCTGGGAGACTGAATCATGTAATTCCTGGGCCAATCGTTGTCGCTCTTGCAGTGATGCCAGTTCCTGGGCCTGCTCATAGAGGCGGCGTAGTTCATTCTCACGATTTCGCGCTTGCTCGGCACGAGAGCGTAATGCTGCCGCTAACTGACTTGTCATCACGGCCACGACCAGGAAAACCACCAGCGTGAATAGATCTTCCAGCTGCACAACAGCCAATGTATAGTGTGGAGGAAAAAAGAAGTAGTCAAAGGCGAGTAAGGAAAGCAGAGAAGCCAGGCTGGCAGCATAGAGCCCGCGCAGACTGGCGAGGGCTAAAACTACCAGGAGATACAGTAAGGAAACGGTGGGGATGCCTGGATAGAGACGAGCAAAGTAGATAACAGCCGTAACCAGCGTGCTTCCCCCCACGGAGAGCAAACTATCAATCACATAGCCTTTCCAGCGAGGCCCTTTTTTTGCTTCAAGCACAGTGACGCGTTCAAAGTATTTTAACATCGCGTGCTTTCCCTTTTCGCCATGCGCTTTTCTGGCCTTATTTTGGCTGCCTGCTGGCATCGAGCGTTACAAGGCCGGAACGGATAGCACATAGGCCGGCCTGCGTGCGGCTTTGCACACCAAGGTTTGATAAGATATGTCGCACATGCACCTTGACTGTCTCCTCGACAATCTGAAGGCACCGCGCAATCTCTTTATTCGAAGACCCCTGCACCAGCAAGCGCAACACTTCCGTTTCTCGCTCGGTTAATTTGTCGGTTGGTGGTGGGGACTGTATATGGCGTACCAGGTAAGCGGATGCCTGGGGAGAGAGATGAACCTGTCCGGCTGCGGCGGCCTTGATCGCCCGTCTCAGTTCGGGAGCCTGAGTATCTTTGAGCAGATAGCCTATGGCTCCGGCCTGCACTGCCTCGGCAACTGTGGCTCCTTCTAAGACGCTGGTCAAGGCGACAATCTCCGTTTCCGGCAACTCCTTGCGCAGCGTTATTGTAGCCATAATTCCATCCATCACAGGCATCAGCACATCCATCACCACTACATCTGGATGGAGCTGGAGCGAGAGGCGAACCGCCTCCTCACCATCTCCTGCTTCTCCCACGACGGTGATATCCGGGTCACGGTTCAAAAACATCCGCAACCCCTGGCGCACAACGCTATGATCGTCGGCAATTAACACCCGTATCACTATTGAGCCTTTTCCTTCTTTAGCATGGTAGCTCTACGCCTTTAGAGGTAGACCGAATGTACCCGTATGAGAGATGTCTAGCGGCACGACAGCCCCTATACTAATCTCAATAGGAAGAAATGTCAGAGGGGAGTCTGTATATTCCGAACAGATTCCCCTCCTCAGTGTACCATAGGGGAGTCAAGCCCCGCTACCTGAGCATGTCTGAGATGACAAGGAAGAGGGAATAGTTTATGACACAAGCCTCACTTTCGCAAGGGAAGGCGCATGGCAAAGCATCACTGGGACCACTGCTCTGTTGGGCAGTGGTTTTTGCCGATATCGGCTCCTCGATTTACTATGTACCAGGGATACTTTATAGCAACGTGGGCGGTCTGGCAGGCTTTTTTGTCTTGCTCACCATGATCGTTTTCGTGCTACTCACGCTCAAGTACGCCGAAGTGAGCGCTCGTTTCCCAGAGGGCGGAGGGGTCGTTTCGGTCGCCGCTCAGGGTATTCATCCCTGGGCAGGTGCTCTGGGAGGCATGTTTATTCTGGTGAGTTACTTCCTGACAGCGGCTATTAGTTGCCTGGCTGCGATCCAATATCTCGCAGTCGTCTTTCCTGCCATACTTCCTTTCACCCTGGTAATTACCATTGGCGTTCTACTCCTATTGGGAGTACTCAACTGGATCGGTATCAGCGAAAGCGCCCGCGTCAGTATGGTTGCGGCATTAGTTGCCTTTGGCAGCGATCTAGCGGTTCTTGTCGTTGTTTTCGCTCACATCCCTCCCCAGGAAGTAATCAGACTCTTTCAGGACACTTTCACACATGAAGTTCTTACGCCGACTTCTATTCTCATCGGCTTTGCGGGAGCCTTTCTGGCCTTCTCTGGTCTGGAAAGTATCTCTCAGCTCTCACCTGTGATGAAAACTCCTCGCAAGAAGGTTATTGGTCTGGCGCTTTTGCTTGTAGTCCTGACTATTGGCTTCACCAGTCCGCTATTGACGACCCTCTCGACGCTGCTGCAGCCCCAGGCTGCTCAAGATGCCGTGCTCTCTACGCAGCTCATTTCATTATTAGGGGGACACTGGGGGAGCATCTTCTTACAACAAGAGGTGGCCATCAGCGCCAGCCTGATCTTGATCTTTGCAGGCAATACCGCTATTATCGGTGCCTATCATGTCTTTCTTGCCCTTGCACGCATGGATTTTCTGCCTTCCTTGATCCTCCAACGCAATCGTGTGCGCAATACTCCACACTACTCGATTGCCCTGGCAACGGGTATTCCAGTGCTGGTATTGCTGATTGCTAATGGACAGATCAACACCTTAGGAGATATGTATGCCTTCGGGCTTCTTGCGGCCTTCTCCCTGACCTGCCTGGGACTGGATGTCATTCGCGCTCGCGAACAACGTACCCACTCAAAATCTCCGGCATCTTTGCAGAAGTGGAACAGGCAGGAGCAAAATTCAGCCGCATCTTTGAATGGTCAGCTATCTTCTCATCAGCCTCGACCAATTGCTCAAAACGTTGCTCCGCTCTCGTCCTGGCTACGGCGGATCGACTTCTGGTTAGGCATCCTTACCACGTTATTGGTATTCCTGGCCTGGACGATTGGTCTGTTTTCCAAACCGCTGGGAACCGCGTTTGGGGGCTCAGTGGTACTGATGGGATTGGGAGTGGCATTCATTAATTACAAGCGCCAGGGACGTACACTCATCATTCCCATGCTTTTGGAGACACGGATACCAAACTCGATTCTTGCCGTTCTCAAGAGCAATGAAGAGGAAAACGAGAGTGTGATCAAAAGCGCGATACAAGAAGCGAGTGATGCTCAGCCGGTCGTTTTCTTGTATCTGAGTGACAAAAAACTGGAGCGAGTTCCGCACCCCTTCGAGATCGTCGATCCGTATCTGGAAGATGCAGAGGCCAGAGAGACTTTCCGCCTGGCAGAACGCTTAGCTCATCAAGAAAAGACGCCCCGGCGCTTTATCTATCAGCTTGCAACTCCTGAAAAACTGGCGCAAGTTTGGAAGTTTGTGCAGCCACACGATGTGGTGCTCCCGGCAACTCTGGTAGACCAGACGCAAGAGATCAATCCTGACCGTCTGCGTTATGAAATTACATCAGGTGGCAAAGTGGCCCATCTGGTCAAGCACTGGTAAACCAGGGCAAGCACAATGGCGAATTCAACGTGATGGCTCGACATAACGGAGGAGAATAATGGAGAAATCACTGATGCTCCTTCCTTTTGTCCACGGAATTGATAATTCTGCTCTCTCTTGTGCTCTCTCTTTTGCGCAAGAAACGAAAACATCGCTCCTGCTCGTTGCCCTCATTCGTCTCCCCGGCGATCCAAAGGGGAAGAAGGTGCGGGCGGAGGTTTTTGCCCAAAGACAGGATTTTTTTGAGGTGATGACACATAAGGCCGCGCGGGCAGATGTTGCTGTCAAATGCATGCCTGTCTCGACGCAACATATTGCCAAAAGCATCCAGATGCTGGCACAAGAAATGGCCTGTGCTGGCACACTGCTCTTTGTGCGAGATGGCAAGGGTGTGCTCCTGGAAACGGAAGATATTAAACAGCTCCTTGAGCAACCCGCTCACGTAGTCTATCTGTTCCGCCTCCCAACGCGCAAACGTTTTCGTTTGAGGATATGACCAACCAGCCCACAACCGCTTCTCTCGTCACACTTTATCGCTCGTCAGACAACAGGCTCAATCAGAGAGGAGAGTTCCTCTATGGAAGAGGAACTCCCCGCTTACCTTGATAGCTCTACCGTCTCGCGCTCTCCAGAGCATAAACGACTTCGCCATCATGCCATTCTGGAACTGCATCCATCAGGTCAAGCAGCTGACGATAACGCTCATCTTGCCCAGCACTCATCGCATTCGCCATATACGCTTCCCTGTTTGCGAATACGACGGCAACATAATAGTCGTTTGCATCGGTATCCATGCGATAGACATACGATGCTACGACTCCCGGCACTTCCGCAGTTTCGAACGCCCGCATGATATCCAAAAGCTGCCTCTCCGTACCCGGTTTGGCACGACAATACGCAACTGTTCCGTACATCTTATTTTTCTCCTCACTCTATTGTTACTACCTCAAGTGTGGCTTCCTTTCGACCCAACATATATGCTTTTCACCATTCACATATCACGTTGTGGAACCAGCTATTGTTGCAAAGCCCCCTGGCAGCATACGCTTTTCCAGGTTTACAATAAGGAGAGAAACCACTCTAGAAAGGCTCAGTTTATGGATCTGGCAATCAAGAAGCAAGTATTGCGCATGTTCACCTACGGGCTCTATGTCGTGATGTGCAGAGACGGTGGAGAGGTCAATGCATTTACCGTCAACTGGCTCACTCAGGTCTCGTTTGACCCGCCGCTGCTCGCTGTCTCCGTCGAGAATAATACGAAGTCGCTTCCGATGATTTTGCGTAGCCGCAAGTTTACCGTCAATGTTTTGCATACCGAGCAACGCGAGTTGGCGGGCAAGTTGGGCAAATCCGCATTGAAATATCCAGATAAGATGCAGGGCATTCAGTATCGCATAGAAACAGAAGGTTTTCCAATCCTTACGCAGGCGTTGTGCTGGGTTGCCTGCGAAGTACGCCAGGTCACGCCAGCCGGGGATTCAACACTGCTCGTCGCTGAAGTGGTCAACGCGGGCATCCTTGCGGAGGGACAACCATTGACGATGGCGGCGGCAGGCTTCCGCCACGCTGGATAGGATAGAGGGCGCGTCAGAGCGATGCCACAACCACACGGTAATTTGCCAAAGTGGTTCGCTCTGTGCCATACTCGCAATAGAAGAACATATCCTGGTAAGTAAGGAGTTATCTGCATGCAACACGGGAGCAGCACCTCCTTGGATACTGAAGCGAACAGTACCAGCTGCGCATTTTGTCAACATCACCGCATCGCCTCCTATATTCTCAAAGAGACATCCTTTTTTCGCCTTGTTGCCGATCATGCCCCTCTTGCTGAGGGACATTTGCTGATCATCCCCAAAGAGCATTACACCTGTTACGGCGACGTGCCTGCCGAATTTGATGAAGAACTCTTTGCGCTCAAGCGCGAAATACGCCAGTTCTTTCGGCAGTTCTACGCCCCGGCCATTTTTTGGGAACATGGTGTTTTTCGGCAGACAGTTTTTCATGCTCACCTTCACTGCTTTCCCTTTGGCGAACTGGCCTACAACCTTGACGATGCTCTGCATGATCAGGTTGTTGCGTCACAAGGCGATATTCGTGCCTGGTATGCCTCTCAGGGCCATTACTTTTATATGGAAGATGCCCAACATGGTCTGCTTTTCCCTCCCCAGATGGACCCCTATCTGCGCATTATCCGAGATGTGCTGTGGACTGGAGCTGCTGCAAGAAACGGACAGACAACGTGGCGCTCTTCACAACAACGCCAGGAAGAGGGAAAGCCCATGATCGAGGCAACAGTCGCCAACTGGCGCGCATTTCAGCAACAGGGAGGAGACCATGCCGACCAATCCCATACGTGACGAGCAGATTCACACTGAAGCAATCAACCTCCACTATGTCCAATGGGGAGAACAGGGACAGCCAGTCATTTTTATTCACGGACTCACCGCCAACGCGTTCTGCTTCCAGGCGTTCGCCGACGCTTTAGCAGCAGACCATCGCGTAATCGCTTATGATCTGCGTGGTCGAGGGACCAGCGACAAGCCCGAAACAGGGTATAGCGTGCCCATCCATGCAGCCGATCTGGCCCGTTTGATTGACACTTTGGGGTTGGAGCGTCCTGTCGTTGTGGGGCATTCGCTGGGAGCAATGATCGCTCTGTGCCTGGCGGCAAACTATCCCACAAAGTTGAGCAAGCTGGTGCTTATCGATGCAGGCGGCCCCTTGCCTGAGGAACAACCTGACTGGCTGAAAGCCTCCATTGAGCGACTGGGAACCCCCATACCATCCTTTGATGCATACCTTGCACGCTTAAAAATGGCCCCGTTTCTTGGCCCATACTGGAATGAATATGCCGACATCTACATTCAGCACGATGTAGAGCGCAATCATGATGGTTCCGTCGTTGCCAGGACCTCTCGCGCCTGCGTAATCGAAGAAGGCATGAACTTCAAAGAGGCCAGACCGGTAGAATCGTGGCCGAAAGTTCAGGTTCCAACCCTGCTGTTACGCGCCGGGCAGGGCATGTTCTTTGACAACGATCAACTGCTCTCAGAGGAGGCAGCAACGGCAATCCAGAGGGGCATTACCGGGTGTCGTTATCTCGACTTTCCAAAGCTGAACCACTACACTATTATTTTCGGCGTTGAAAGTGGGCCAGCGCAAGCAATACGCACATTTATAGATGAGGAGTAGTTGTTATGAATATTCGCAAAGTAGGCGTTGTTGGATGTGGCCTGATGGGCGGCGGCATTGCCCAGACCTGCGCACAATCGGGCTATGAAACGATTGTACGCGAGGTCAATCAGCCCTTGCTCGACAAGGGCATGGCCCGCATTTATAGCGCGTGGGATACAATGGCAAGCAAGGGCAAGCTCACACAGGGACAGGTGGACGAGAATCGCGCCCGTTTGCGTGGCACGCTCGATATGGCAGACTTCGCCGATTGTGATCTCGTCATCGAGGCCGTGATTGAGAATATGGAAGAGAAAGTGCGCCTCTTCCCCGCCCTCGACAAAATTCTCAAGCCTGAAGCTTTGATTTTGAGCAATACATCCTCGTTGAACGTCACCCAGATGGGAGCCGTGACAAAGCGAGCTGATAAGGTCTGTGGGCTGCACTTCTTCAATCCGGCCCCGGTAATGAAGCTGGTCGAGATCGTGCAAACGATTTCTACTGCCCCGGAAACGATTGAGGAGGTGAGAAAATTCGCCATTTCGCTGGACAAAACTCCCGTGCTGGCGAAAGATACGGCAGGCTTTATCGTCAATTTCCTGCTGATCCCCTATCTGCTGGCAGCAATCCGCATGCTGGAAAACGGCATGGCGTCGCGCGATGATATCGACACAGCTATGAAGCTGGGCTGTGGCTACCCCATGGGGCCATTCACGCTGCTTGATTACGTGGGTCTTGATACGACCATGTGGGCAGCGGAAGCTATTTACGAGGAATACAAAGACCCGCTGTATGCCCCTCCCCCACTGCTACGCCGCATGGTCATATCTGGCATGCTCGGTCGCAAGAGCGGCAAGGGCTTCTATAGTTACGAGTAACAGGTAATCAAAAAGGGATGTGAGCGCATCACATCCCTTTTTTGTTGTCCTGCTTAATCCGGGCTAATAGCGCGTGGCGGAATAGTTGCACTGGTAACATACGCATCTTCCAGCAAGGGATTTCTGGCTGTCGGTTTCTTGCGCCGCTCGCCCACATACTTCTGTGGAGCGGGCACAACCTCCTCACGATGATAGGAGCCGCTAGCATCCGTATTGATACCAGGATAGTTTGGCCCATAATTATAATGACCGGTCTCCGCAGGTGACAACGGGCCGCGAGCAAAGAGCGGCGTTCCGGTCACTTTCATGATACCAGTATCAGCCTGCTCTTCGTATAAATCATCGGGCACACGAGCATAAGCACCGGTACGCAAATCAGCGTC
>DASTZT010000773.1:0-17877 GCA_035764225.1 Ktedonobacteraceae bacterium | reverse complement strand
AGGATTGTCGGGATACTCCCAGTCGATATCGAAGCCGTCGAAAATGCCTGCTGCGGAGGCCGGGCCGCCGGAGGCATCGCCGCTAATTCCTGTGGGCAGATTGCCTTTGAGGAACATATCAATACAGGAACTGACAAATTTTTGTCGCGAAGCTGCCGAAGCTGCCACATCCGAAAAGTATTTAGAGTAGGTCCAGCCTCCAAGCGAGAGGAAGATCTTAAGGTTGGGGAACTTTACCTTGAGCTGGCGCAACTGATTGAAGTTCCCTTTGATCGGCTGGCTAAAGGAGTCTGAACTGCCATCGACGCTGTTAGAGCTATAGCTCTTTTGATAGTCGGCAAAGGCATCGCCCGCGCCATCGCCCGCGTTGGGATCGTTCTCGTTGGAGGCGTCTGACGCTTTAATGGCCTCAAAGCAGGTCAAATTATTCGGGTCAACATTCTCGAAATCATAGATGATGGCGGTCAATTGCGAGGCTGCTCCCGAAGAGGCGATATTCGACGGAAAGTAAGCATTGCCATAAATGCTCCACTGGTCAAAGTAGGCGATCTTCTGGAAGGGGGGTGCGCTCGCGCCCTGCGTGGATGCCGCCACCGTAGAACTCTGAGTAGAGGCGTTGCCGTCTTTGTCATACGCTTGAACGCTAAAGGTATAACTGGTGGAGGGAAGCAGCGAACTCACGGTTACAGTAGTTCCCATCGAGGTCGCGACAATATTAGAGCCGTTAAAAACATGATAGGCCGCGACATCGCCGGTTCCTGAGCTATCTGTCGAGGCGGACCATGAAAGGGTAATAGACTGTGGCCCGGTACCTGTCACCTGTACATTGGTCGGGGTGGAGACAACTGTAGCATTGGTGGCACCGTAGGCGATTGAAGGGATACGAATAAATCCAACGCACGTAAAGAAGAGCAGGCTAAATGCTGCTCCCAGTTGAAACAGCTTCTTTCTTGACATGTTTCACTCCTTGCTGGCATTCCTTTCCAGCACTGTTTACCTGCCATTAGCCGATTCTATAGGCAAGCACTCCCCACGCCCTTTCAATCTTACTCAAGAGTGTACCTTGATCTGGTGTATATGTCAAGATGTCTATACCAGTTGTAGGGATTTTTATGGGAATGGCACCCAAATCTTCTTCTGCACACAGAAAAACGGCCTGACAGCTATTTCCTGATCAGGCCGCTTTTCTCAATAGCATAAAGCCCATCATATCTCATGGCATCTTCGCCAGAATGCTGATTTGCTGTAGGCGCGTTTTGAGGTCGTTGATGCGGTTAATCAGATCGGCACTGCCTTGCGCCTGGGCGAGCTGGTCTTGCAAGGTGTTGATCTGCGTTTGCAGCGTAGCGGCCTGGTTGCGTACGCCCAATAACTCCTGACCGGTCCACATCTCGAATACTCCCCGTTGCGTCGTCCACTCCAGCACCGTCCAGCGGAATGGCTGCCAGGTGCCCCCGCCAAGAGCGGGATTAGAAAGCTCTAATTGTGGCAGCCCCTCTTCCGCTGCCAGCGGATAATTATTCGCGTCCCAGTTGTGTGTGAGTACGTACTGACGGAAGCCGAGTTTGACGGGGATGTTGTTTGGGGCCGTCAAGATCGTGCCATCGTCGTGCCAACCCTGCGGTACTGTCGTCATCGTTTTCTTCTCCATTGCCCAGAGTTCGTTAGAGCGTAAGCGAGATGCCCAGACGGCATCCGTAAAGCTGATTTCCCGTGCGCCAAAAGGGTCCATCGCCGTCAAGCTTGTTGGCGTGTCTTTGTACCAGATGCAAACGTGCGTCCAGATATTGCGAAACTGCGGAGGCGCATAGTCGTCCTGCTGAGTGAAAATGACGGGGATTCCTCTGGCTAAGAGCGTATGAGCCTCCTGAACTGCCTGCTGCGGGCTATTGGTTTCGACGGCATAGAGTTTGACGCCATGTTGATCGCAGAAGCCCACAAATGCCGTAGCTGCCGTCCCGCTGTTCACCCATCCCTCACCATAAGCCCAATCTTTGAGTTGGTCCGGCTCAAAACTATTATTGCCGGTCAGGTAGCGCAGCCCGGCGCAAACGGAGGCGGGTACGCAATTGAACTCGGCATTGTTGTCTGGTCCGCCATCCAATGTTGGGCTGTTGAGCTGATTTACGAATGGGAAGTGTAGTAATTCACTCATGCAAACCTCCTCTGCTACGGTATCGCTAATTACGTAAACGGGAAGGATGTGTAAAATTCGCGGACCAATTTGTTTACTAGTCGATAAATTGATAATCATTAATTTAAAATGCTATATAGCAGTAATTGAGGTAAAAAGAGATCCAGAGTAACGATCAATCATTACCCTGGATCTCTCTACATTAGTAGAAGTTTAGGAATGGTTAGTGAGCGGCTCCCGTTGTAACGAGATGTTCCGGTTCTGCGCTCGTGGTAAGTTGGTAGGTAGGATCGATAGAGCCGCAACTAAAGACCATGACCTCGCAAGGAGCATTTTTCATCACATACTCAACCGCCGGATCGATTTGCTGGATGCTGCCACGTATGCGGACGGGGATATTCGCCATCAAGATCATATCTACGGCTTGATCCTCTGCCTCGCGCACAATGGCTACTCCGGCTTTGCGAGCTTTTAAGATCCGTCTGCGCACGCGAAGACCGTTTTTGGGAATACAGTGCTTGACTACCGTATTGGCCTGCTCCAGCACTTCAAGGGCTTGTTTTGCATCCGCTTCCACATGGGCATCAAGCGGTAACGTAAATGGTACTTCGATTACGGCCAGCATCTCCACTTCGCCGTTGCGGGGCCGCACCATCTGAGCCGCGATAGCCACGATCCGATCCGTCGTTTCATTTTTTCCCAGCAGCGGCACCAGAATGCGCGTCTGCTTGTTCACCGAGCGCACGGCCCTGACCGCAACGCGGGCCCGTTCGGTCTCTTGTGGCAGACGGAGCATCCAGGTAAGCACTCCTGCAATAGAGATGGCAAACAGTAAAGAGATGATGATGCCCTCAATGGTGATATTGAGCGGGTTGGTCACGATGGTATCCGCGATTAGCATACTTTAAGCTCGCTTTCTCCTGGCTGGTGGTAACTCCTGCTCCTGTTGCCGTCGTGCATAGGCAAGATAGGCTCGTAGACGGACAAGGCCCAGAGCGATAAAGGCCAACCCCATCAGAATGATTGCCCATGCCTGAATACCGGCCAGAGCTGCCCGCACGGCAATAATGCCGCCAAGCGGAATGATTAAGAAGCTGACCAGGGCGCGATAGTGTTCTCGGCCTGATAATCTCGCCTTCATTCGGTTGCTCCTTTGTGCTTCTTGTGGTGATCGTTCTCGGCATGATGTTGGATCGGCACATCGAGCACTTGTGTGCCAGGTGGTAGCCTGGTTTCCCGTTCAATTTCGCCGTGAATGCGACGTTTGCGTGCAAGATTCTCGCGCAATTCGTCGGCCAGGTCGTCTTCACCCGAATCCTTATAGACATGTAACTGTTCCTGCTCCCAGTGGCGATTGAGCGACTTGAAAGCTGGTAGCTTGCTGCGGCGGCGATGCCAGAAGTAGATCAGGAGACCCAGCACTATCCAGGCAGGACCGGCAATCCGTCCAATGGCGTGAGTGAGCACAACAAGCACGAGAATGCTGCTGATGCCGATGAAACCGAGCACGCCGACGATGGGGAGGAAGCGTGCTTCTCCATCTTTGCCTCGCAAACGAAGGTTGAGCGGCACTTTGAAAGGGCGCGGAGTCCACGGATCGTTAAAGCGCAGCACCAGCAACGAGACGAATACCAGCATATAGGCTGTGGCAGCTCCAAAAGCATACATATTGCCAAGCACATCGTACGCGTTAGGTGAGAGGCCAGCCAACCATAATTCCACCAGTGCGATCCCGGAGAAAACGATCAAGGTACGGATCGGCGTGCGAAACTTTGGATGTACTTTAGAGAACCAGCGTGGGAGCAGATCATAGCGAGCCATCGAATAGGTGATGCGCGAGGCTCCGAAAACGCCCGCGTTGGACGAAATCAGCACCAGCGTTGCGCCGAGGATGGCGACATATGGCCCGGCGACCAGGCCCAGAATGGGGATATGGCTGGCTAACCAGGCAACGGGGTCTCCATTGTGCGCGGCAAAGCTCTGCCAGGGCAGCATAGCTAAGCTCAAGTTTGAAAAGGCCAGAGCGTAGATGAGCACCGTCAAGATCAGGGCAATCGACGTGCGTGGCACAACCTGGGCGGGACGAATCGTCTCCTGGCTCGCCTGACTAATTGACTCCAGCCCCACAAAAGAGATAATTGCCAGCGAGGCCCCGTACGCAAGATGAAAGGGATCGGGCCATGATGTGACCATCTGATGAATCAGCAGCGTTGGATTGAAAGCAAACAGAAAGCCAAAGAAGAGGATGGCCGATTCGCTGACAATATCCAGCGCTCCCAGGATCTCATTGAACTTTGAGGATTCACGCACTCCCAGGATATTGAGTAACGTCAACATTACGACAAAGAACGTGGCTTCCGCAATCAAAATCGGTTGCACGCCAGGAAAATGTAATCCCAGCAAATTGATGTCCACATGCGTATTGAGCACGGGGAAGAAGAAGTTAATATAGCCTGCTGAAGCTAAAGCGAACAGCGAGATATCAATCGTAAAGTCTAAGAGCACAGCCCATCCTGCCACGAAGCCCCATAAGTCACCCAATCCCCGCAGAACGTAAAACTGCCCTCCTCCTGCCATTGGATAGGCAGCCGCCAACTCGGTATATGCCAGACCTACCATAACGTAGATGAGTCCGGCGAAAAGAAAGGCGACATTGGTAGCCCCCTGAGCTGCAGCCATGACAATGCCAAGCGCGACGTACACATCGGCTCCGACATCGGCGTATCCCCAGGTGTAAGATCCCCAGACGCCGACGGCACGTCGCAGACCGTGATCCTCTGGCGTTTTCTCCTCGACTGTCTCTTTTGGCGTAGCGGCATCCTGCGCCAATTTGCTGACCATAATGTTTTCCTCCGAAGATAGAGCTAACTCATTTTCAAGTGGCAGTGATAGCAATGGTATACCAATCAGGTGGATAAATCGCTCAAAAAACCATCAAAAAAATGCAGAGAACCATCAAAAAAACTCAAGAAACTGGTTAAAGCTGCCCATGACGATATCGTGAAAACTTTTAGCTCTGTTTTAACGTAGTTATATAAAGGACCGTATTTGGTCGTATCTTAACTGCGCTAGCCTATAAGGCTTTCAAAGAGCTTTATGGGCGGTGAAACGATATGTTGTAAAGCTTTGTCTATGTATCTATGCAATGTGCCTTAACAAATCGCACGGCATCTCTTCATCATGAGAAGTTTCTAGACTTGTAGAAGCGTGATATTGAAGCATTAGTAGAAGATACTTATGAGAGAATTTGAGACCAGCAAAATCATCCTTTTTGTGGGCAGCGATGAGCTGAATGCTGTGCTGCTGATGCAGCAAATTTCGCATGAGCGGCCTTACCGCGTCTTCTACGCTTCTGACAGCTCTGCGGCATTGAAATTTACGCAGTATTTCAGACCCAACCTCTTCATTCTGGATCATTGTCTGCCTGAGATCAATGGCATCGAACAGTACGATAGGCTCCATCGGCGTAAAGGGCTAGAGCATGTTCCTGCCCTTTTAATGGGGAAACTTCCCCTTCCTTATCCCGCGATGGTGCAACGTAAGATTGTTGGAGTGTGCAAGCCTATCGATTTACAAGAGTTGCTGCAAAAAATTGATATGCTACTCCGTGGCAGTAGTCCATTATAAGCTCTTTTCTTGACAATGCCGTTTTTATCTGGTATATCACGAATAGGTAGCTTGATCTCCAGGTCTTCAGCAGGGGGTGCCAGATGTCTCCGCAGCTCAAACGTTTCGCTTTGTTGTGTTGTATGGCGGTTATTTTCTCCTGTAGTTTGTTGTTTCGTTTCCCCTCGACTGCTCGTGCCAGTGGTGGTACATGGCAAAGCTTCGTGTTCGTCAGTCCTGCCGGGAATCATCCCTTTTTTGTCTATACGCCAGTAAACTATCATCCCGGCACGCCTGTTCCTCTGATGGTGATGCTGCATGGGTGTTTGCAAACTCCCAGCGATCTTGCAGCAGGCACCCAGATGGACCAGCTGGCGGATCAGAAGCAGTTTATTGTCGTGTACCCGCAGCAGACGGCAACCTTCAACGCCTCATCCTGCTGGAACTGGTTTTTGCCAGCTGATCAGATTCGTGGGGCTGGTGAGCCTTCGGTAATCGCGGGCATTACGCAGTTTGTTGAGCAGACTACTTCGCAGTGGACGATAGATGCGCGACGCGTCTATGTCACGGGGATATCGGCGGGAGCGGCCATGAGCGTTATCATGGGTGCCACGTATCCCGATATCTATGCGGCCATCGGCGTTCACTCTGGGACGGAGTATCAGGCGTCCGTTAGTCCCTTGACGGCTGGCTCGGTCCTGCTATTCGGTGGCCCGAACCCATCGACGCAAGGAAGGGCGGCTTTGAATGCGATGGGGAGCCATGCTCGTGTGGTGCCGACGATTGTTTTCCACGGCACAAGCGATACCACAGTAGCTCCCATCAATGGCGATCAAGCGGTCCAGCAGTGGATGACGACCGATAAGCTTGCCTCTGGCGGGTCGTATAGCGCCAGCTTCGGCAGTCCCAGCAGCTCTATCAATGGTCAGGTATCAGGTGGTCATTCTTATAGGGTGAGGCAGTGGAAGGATAACGGCGGGAATGAGGTCCAGGAGTATTGGACGGTCAATGGTATGGGCCATGCCTGGTCTGGAGGCAGTTCCGCTGGCTCTTTTACCGATCCGCAGGGGCCGAGCGCGACTCAAGCGATGTACACCTTCTTTATCAACCATCCTATGCCGTAGCTAAACCATCAGGCTTTGTGACCTTGCGGTCGCTTGCGTCTTGATAAATCGCAGCCAGCAGAACAATCTCTCAGGAAGTTCGTCATAATTGGTGGGTCTCCTGAGAGATTGCTTACGTTCAAGAGAAAAATTTACTCGCCCTGGATCGCTGAATAGCCAGCTCGTCCATTGAAGTTGTACAGGTTCTCGGTCTTAATAAAGTCGAAACCGGCCTCGTGAACGCGCTGGAGCAAAGCGACAATCTTGTCGTGGCCGATAATCTGGTTGGGCTGTGGCGACGTAAAGCGGCAGCGCCAGTGATCGGTGCAGAAGGTTTCGGATAGTCCTTCGGGCCAAACCTTTGCCCCACGATTGGTAATCATTTTCAACTCCAGGCCATCGCCGCTGACCCGTTTAAAGGCTGCTCCTAGCTCATCTGCGGTCCCCTTGTGCCAATCGAGGAAGACATCGACGCCGACCAGCTCTTTCTTCTCGGTCGGCAGGTTGTTGGTGCGCGGCCTGCTGAGAATGTGCTTGGGGGCAGAGCTGTAGTTGACGGATTTGAGCGTCTGAGGCTGTTGTCCGATGCGATTAATGATGGCCTCAGCAAATTCGGTGGTGCTGGCTTTTTGCTTGCTCACGCCTTCCACGAAAATGTCATAGGTGTGAATGCCATCCTCAAGCGTGCGCAGCCAGGCATTGTGGACCAGCGCGGCGACATCCGGTTGCCCAATGTGGACCAGCATCATCACGGCCCCAAGCAACAACCCGGAGGGATTGGCGATATTCTGACCAGCGCGGCGTGGTGCAGAGCCGTGAATGGCCTCAAACATAGCGCAGCGATCACCGATGTTGGCCGAACCTGCCAGACCAACGGAGCCCGCAATCTGGGCGGCAACATCCGAGAGAATGTCTCCATACAGGTTGGGCAAAACCACCACGTCAAAGGCTTCCGGCGTATCCGCCAGTTTGGCCGAACCAATATCGACGATCCACGTTTCGTTGGTGATATCGGGATATTCTTCCGCTATCTCGTTAAAGACGCGGTGAAAGAGGCCGTCGGTCAATTTCATAATGTTGTCTTTGATGAAGCAGGTAACTTTCTTGCGGTTGTTGCTTCTGGCATACTCAAAGGCGTAACGAACAATTTTCTCACTACCAGGACGGCTAATCAGTTTCAGGCTTTGCACCATATCCTGGGTCTGGCGATACTCAATGCCCGTGTACAGGTCTTCCTCGTTTTCGCGAATAATGACCACATCCATGTTGGGGTTTTTGGTATCAACGTAGGGGTAGTAGGAAACACAGGGTCGGACATTCGCATAGAGTTCAAAGACTGTTCGGACAGTCACATTTAAGCTCTTATAGCCTCCCCCTTGAGGTGTGGTGATGGGGGCTTTGAGGAACACCTTTGTGCGACCCAGCGATTCCCATGCACTCGGTTCTATCCCTGAACTGATACCGCGCAGGTAAACTTTCTCGCCTACTTCAATTTCTTCGACGGCTATGCGTGCGCCTGCGGCTCTAATGATTTTCAGAGTGGCGGCCATAATCTCTGGCCCGATACCATCTCCATAGGCGACTGTGATCGGTACGTTTTGTGCCATGTGTTTGCCTCTACGATTCGATTTTTCTCGGCTGACTGAATGTATAACTGATTCAGTGTAGCATAGTAGCGCCAACACTCACAAGAGTTTGCGAGAGTGTTTGCGTGGAAACAGTAGTAGACTCCATGCTCCAAATACTCCTGCGGCACCAGCGGTATTGGAGGTGGAGGCGCGGTTTTCGCTCTATCCCTCTGGCCTGATAGTTCGATTAACCATCATAGTATCACATTTATGTCAAACTCTACCACGCTATGGAGGGATATGGGATATTCAGGGGTATGCCAGTTGTTGGGTAGGAAACGCCCGTTGCGTGCTATACTATATTTATCTGAATAAATATTCAGAGATTGCAGGGTTCGCCAAAGCTCTGCCAGGCTCCGACACAAACAAATCCTCTCGCCTGGATCGCAAGCGCAGCGAAAAGCAGCAACACGCGAACAATCATAGCTATAAATAAAGGAGCTCCTTGAATAATGTTAATGCGTAACCTCGGTCGAACGCCATTGCAGGTCGCGGCTCTCTGCCTGGGTGGCAATGTTTTTGGCTGGACGTGCGACGAACCAACTTCATTTGCAGTGCTTGACGCGTATATGGGCGGTGGCGGAAACTTTATTGATACGGCGGATACCTATTCCACCTGGGTTGCCGGGCATGTGGGAGGCGAGTCCGAAGCGATCATTGGGAACTGGATGGCGCAACGCAAAAATCGTGAGCGCGTGGTCATCGCGACGAAAGTTGGGAGCCGCATGGCCAACGATCCCAACGCGCAGGGTCTCTCGCGCCGCCACATCATGCAATCGTGCGAGAACTCATTGCGCCGTCTCCAGACCGATTATATCGATCTTTATCAGGCCCATATCGACGATCAGAACGCTCCCCTTGAAGAAACTTTGCAGGCGTTTAACGATCTAGTGCAACAGGGCAAGGTGCGCTATATTGGCGCGTCCAACTATTCTGCCGCGCGTCTGGCCGAAGCATTGAATATTAGCCAACAGCGTGGCTTTGCTCGCTACGAAAGTTTGCAGCCGCCGTACAGTCTGGCGAATCGTGAAGCGTACGAGAAGGAACTGGAGCCACTCTGCCGCAAGCAAGGAATCGGCGTCATCACCTACTCATCGCTGGCGAGCGGCTTCCTGACGGGCAAATATGGTCAGGATAAGGACATGCCGCCCACACCGCGTGCGCAAAATATCCAGCGTCGTTATATGAACGAGCAGGGCTTCAAGTTGCTCACCGAGCTTGAGCACATCGTAAAGACGCAGAAGGCGACGATGGCTCAGGTGGCGCTGGCCTGGATTATCGCACGCCCCGGCATTACCGCTCCCATCGCCAGCGCCACCTCTGTCGAGCAAACGCATGAGCTGCTGGGCGCGCTGGATCTGCATCTTGATGATGCGACGATGGCCGCGCTTGGCCGGGCGAGCGCGTGGAGATAAAAGTGTTGTAGGACAGGTCTTGCATCTGTCCTACGCTTCTTCTTTTACAGGGTGCTATTTTTTTTCGTCGTCTCATGGTATGATGAAGCTAGATGCAGGTTTAAGGTAAAGGTCAAGAGGAGGCTATATGGAAGGTAACGATGGAGGACAGCGCAACCAGCGAGTTATAGAGCATTTTCAGGAGGCATGGCAATCTCTTCACATAACTTCTTCAGAAAAAATCGCGCATATCTCTGAGTTTATTACCAGTCTTCAGGAACCATATAAAAGCGCAGCAATGAAGGTGGTTGCTGAACATGTGGTCGGTACAATGAATCTTCACCTCCTGGCCTTAATGGCAACTTTTCAGAAGAATGCTCAGCAAGAAGATATTCTCCTTGAAGATTGTCAAGAAACATTTGAACAGATTTTGCCGGAAGCTTTCCGTGTTATCAATAACATAAACAGGCATATCTCTGTCCACTCTCTTGATAATCTAGTTGCATTAAGCAATATCACGGAAAGTTTACAAACGCTCAGCAGCACTACTTCAGCAGAAGAGGCCCAAAGCTGGTTGTATGAGCTTCCCGGTATGTATTACCGTCAACTGAAGCAAGAGCAGTTCATAACAAAAGATTTTATTGACTGGACTCAGGGAGAAAAGCACGTAACGTTTGAGCAGTCTATTCCGGTCGAGCTACCTGCAAAGTGGAGTAATCCGCCACTGTCTATTAACACGGAAAATATTCGCATTTTGGGGGCGGCAGCATAGGGGTTAAGGATGATGGCAACTAGTAATTCAGAGGATCAAAATAAGATAGAAGGTGATAATTCGTCGCATAGGGCAGAGGGGCTTTTCCCTCTTCCCTTTGAAATACAGCTCCAAAACACTTTTCCTGTGGAGATAATTGCTAAAAGGTTTCCTATTGTTGTATCTGAGGATCAGGCTCTAATACCTACTCTGAATCTCAGCCTTGATAACATACAAGTTGATGAGGAGCATACTCAGGCTCAGATTGTGCTGAAAATAAGCGTGAGTTTCCCGACTGAGCCGCGTTTATTTGAAATTTCATTTGCCTTACTCGGCATCTTTGCTTATACGACACCCTATATGCCAGAGATGGTTCGTCATTATTTAGAAAAAGGCTCTTTAAGCGTTTTGTTGCCCTTTGCACGCGAACTGCTTGCCAGCCTTTGTCAACGAATTCAGGTGCCTATCCTCTATATACCAATGGTACCAATTGCGCCTTCACAATCAGATGAGCAATAAGTTCGGCAAAAGTTGAGGTGGGGATGAAGCTGATAGCGGCTCCAGGGAGCCAAGAAATGCAGGATGCGCTTGCCAATCGACATGTGAGAATGCTTGTCGATATTCTTCTCAGGTTCGTAGCAAACGACTTTTTCATACTTGTGGCGCAATTTTTGAAAAAACATAAGCAAAGCACATCGACCGACTTTCTCAAAGATTTGCAAGCATTAAAAAGCTATAGCCATAGGTTGCTAGACGAACAGGGACAACTAATCCATATTTCCCAATCTGATGAGATTTGCAAAGCCCTCGAAGGATTGTATAATGGAACACAAATTGCCGTCAATTTTCGCAGGGGTGCCATTGTTGAATTGCTTGCATACAGGCTAGTTCATTCTCGTTGCCAGGATAACGAGTGCCGGAGCAATCACCGCTTTATTAGTCAATCAAATCGCTATCAAAGCGATCAGGTTGATGTTGCTGTCCTTGCCGAGAAAGAACTCTCTATCGAGGGATATAGCTGTAAGCTCAAATCTATCGGCATTATGTCTGAGGATTGTACGAATCTTTCAGCGTTATCGAAAATAGCTAGTGAGCTGGGCTATTCGGTGCGTGTCGGGGTTATCTGTTTCGACAATAGCAATATTATACGACAGAGGTTGAGGCGTTTCCCTGCAACGGAGATGATTATGCCTTATGGCTTTGATAATCTTTTTCGTTTGGCAATGAGTCCATTCGAGTAATTCGTAGATTGAGAAACGGAATAGCAACCATGTCAACAGCAAATAATACTGCACCAATAGGCGTGCTAGTAATGGCCTATGGGACGCCAGCCAACCGCGATAAGATCGAAGCGTACTACACCCATGTACGGCGTGGACATAAACCACCGCCGGAGCTGCTGACCGAACTTCAGCAACGTTACCAGGCCATCGGAGGCAGTTCGCCACTACTGAAACATACGCGTTCGCAAGCCGATGGTATTCAGGCCGCGCTTGATCGCCTGGCACCCGGAAAGTTTCGCGTTGTGCTCGGCATGAAACACGCTCCCCCGTTTATCGAGGATGGCGTCGCCGAACTGATGAAGAGCGGCGTGCAACGCATTATCGGGTTGGTGCTGGCCCCCCACTACTCGTCGATGAGCGTGGGCGAATATACCGAGCGAGCGCAGGCAGCCTGCCCCCCTTCGGTAAAGCTCACCGTGATTAAAGATTGGCATCTGGCTCCGGGCTACATCGAATTTCTGACCGCACAGGTTCGCGAGACGCGAGACGCGCTGATTGCGACCACCGGCATTATGCCCGATAATATCGAGGTCTTATTTACCGCCCATAGCCTGCCCACGCGTATCCTCGATATGGGCGATCCCTATCCGCAGCAGTTGCGCGAGACTGCCGAGGCGGTGGCTGATCGGGCGGGCCTCTCTCGCTGGTCGGTTGCCTGGCAGAGCGCGGGACGCACTAGCGAACCCTGGATTGGTCCGAGCATACTTGATGTGCTGCCCCAATTAGCGGCGCAGGGTGTGCAAGGGGTGGTTGTCTGTCCGGCTGGCTTTGTTTCCGAGCATCTGGAGATCCTCTACGATCTTGATATCGAGGCGAAGCGGCTTGCGGATAAGCTTGGATTAGCTTTTACCCGCACAGCCTTGCCCAACAATGATCCAGAGTTTTTTGCTACCCTGGCCGATGTGATCCGTTCGCATCTAAGAGGCAGCGATGCCTGAACCATTGCGGGTCGTGGTAATCGGCGGCGGGATCGCGGGATTGACCGCCGCCTACCATCTGACGCGACATCACGAGAATATCCCGTTGCGCATCGCGCTAATCGAGGCCGATGGACGACTGGGCGGCAAAATCAGTACCGAGCCGTTCGCGGACATGCCGCTAGATCGCGGGCCGGATGCCTTTCTTGCTCGCGTGCCGTGGGTCACGAAGCTCTGTAGGGAACTGGGATTGGACGACGAGCTAATCGCGCCCGCTACTGGCAAGACGTGGATCTGGACCAGGGGACGGTTGCGCGAATTGCCGGAAGGTCTGGTCTTCGGCATTCCTACCAGGATATGGCCGATTGCCCGTTCCGGTATCCTCTCTCCTCAAGGTGTGATGCGGGCCGGGTTTGATCTCGTGCTACCACGCACCGATCTGCCAGAAGATCCTTCAGTGGCCCAGGTGATCGGCTCACGCTTCGGCAGTGAAGCGGTCGAGCGACTGGTCGAGCCGTTGCTAGGTGGCATTCACGCGGGACGGGCTGACCGGCTCAGCCTGGCTGCCGTCGCCCCTCATTTAGTGGCAGCGACGCAGAAACACCGCAGCCTGATCGCTGGTCTGAGGCAGCAGCGCACTCCCGCCAATACGAGCGACGCCGCCATTTTTCTCTCGCTCAAAGGCGGCCTTGAGCGGCTGGTTGAGCGGATCAGCGAGGAGCTGCACGACGTTGATGTGCAGCTGAATAATCCCGCTACAGCTATCACACGGCAGCAGGATGGCCGTTACTGTATTGCATGTGCCAACGGGCCAGACGTGATCGCAGATGGAATTGTGCTCGGCGCTCCAGCGTGGGAAGCCGCGAAGATGCTACAGGCCAGCCTGCCAGAGGCAGCATCTGAGTTAGCGCAGGTACAGTATTCTTCAGTGGCGGTCGTCACGCTTGGCTATGCTCCTTCGGCCTTTCCGCGTCCACTGAATGGGAGCGGCTTCCTCGCGCCCCGCATCGATAATCATTTACATACGGCCTGCTCCTGGGCTAGCAATAAATGGCCCGACCTGCGACGCTCCGGTCTAACCGTTTTGCGCTGCTCCACTGGTCGATTGGGCGATGACCGACCGATGAAGCTCAACGATGATGAACTGGTGAAACGGCTGCATGGCGAGCTGGTCGAGGCGATGGGGGTGCAGGCCTATCCGGTCAAAACGCGCGTGGCTCGCTGGGAACGTTCCTTTGCGCAATACGAGCCGGGGCATAAGGCCCGTATCGCACGCGTCGAGGAGAAACTAACAGAGCTGCCGGGCATCATTCTCGCAGGCTCAGCCTATCACGGTTCCGGCCTCGCTGCCTGTGTGCATGATGGCGAATTGGCGGCAACGCAGCTGCAAACGTATCTGCAACGGTAGGGGTAGGTGCTCTGCCCCTGCCCTGGTGGAATGACAGGATAGGCCATTGTCCTGCACGTTTGCCTGATCCCTTTCCTTGACATGTTCCCCTGAAGCATGAACACTATAAGCAGATAAAGAAAAGCTAGTCACACAGGAATATACATGCCACCGGCTACCAGAGCAGCAATCAAACGACTTACTCCTGGATGTGTTGTGCTGGCCCTGCTATTGATTTGTGCGATTGTGGGCATTTCATTTTTTGCGCAACTCTTTCCAACAAATCTAGCTGGACGCTATTTTGGGAGTGTTACAGTCAATATCAACAAGAATACGCCCATTGGGGTGAGTCAATTCGTCCCAGGAATGACGAATTCAAACACCAATCTCTTTGACCCCTGGGATGGCAATAATCATGCGGCTGTGCAGCGTGCGCTGGGATTGATCGGTCAAGGGCTATCATTTGTGAACGTCCATATGATGGCCTGGGGAGCCGAAGATCCCTGGCCCGATCCAACGAAAACTGAGCCTGACAACTGGGCCTCGCTGGATCGGAAAATGCAGGTTGCGCTCAAGACGCACACCACGCCTGTGCTCACCCTCTGCGAAGCTCCCTGGTGGATGAAGGGGCGTCTGAATGCCAACGGCACCACCACGCTGCTTTCCAGCAATGATGATTTTTCAGACATCGCCTACGAGTCTCGCATTCTTGATAACAAAATGGATGCCTGGCTCAAGCTGGTCCAGCGTGTAGCCGAACGCTACATGGTTGCTCCTTACAATGTACGGTATTTCCAGGTCTGGAACGAGCTGAAGGGCTACTATAATCCCGCGACGAACAACTGGGACGTAAGTACATCGGCTGGTGACCCCAGAGGGCCTAATGCCAAACATGGGTATACCTACATGTACAACCGCGTGTATACCACGCTCAAAGAAGTGGCGAGCGAGCATGGCATTGATCCCGCAACGATTAAAGTTGGTGGCCCTTATGCCACGATTGATACCCTTTCCTCATTCGCTCAAAGCGATCCTTCACGCTTCGTACAGCCCTACGGCGTCTTCGACCAGAGGAGCCTGGACGCAGTAACGTACTGGCTGAAATATAAGATCGGAGCGGAATTTATTACCATCGATGGCAGTATGAGCAACGATGATAATATTGTGCGGGCGGATGCTTTTACTGCCGCGAGAAAGTTTGCGGATATGGTCCGCTGGATTCGCTCGCTTAATCCTGCCATCTATCCAGGGGCGACAACGTTACCTATCTGGTGGGCCGAGTGGTACGCAGACCCTTACTCGCAGTCGGCAAGTGCAAGCGATAATGCCCTCAAATCCTTTGCCATGATTGAGTTGCTGAAGGCGGGAGGAGCAGTTGCGTTAGCCTGGGATAGTGCGGCGCTCTGGACCTCTACTGCTAACAGCAATGGTGGTCAGCCGCTGGACTGGTATTTTTCTTACAAAGCGTTCAAAGATTACTTTGGCCCCGGTACTACTATTTACCAGACCAGCGTATCATCTGATAAAGTTGAAGCATTAGCTTCTCCTCGTAAAACGATGTTGGTGAATAAAACGAATGCGATTCTTACGGTCTCGGTTGATGATACGAGCGTGGTGCTCTTTCCTTATGGCGTGCGCTTGATCGATACTCCGTAACGCATTGACATCTTCCTTTAGCTTTCTGTATGCTTCCTGTGAAGGAATAAGCTTTACCATTCACACAGTGAGAAAGTTCCCCCCAGAGCTTGTAAGCGACAGCCATTAAGGCTATCTTTCCTTACATCTGGCCTGAGTTTTAGAAATCAGGCACCTCGTTGTAATCTACCTGGCTATGATGGAGGTCAATAAAGCCATCGTAGGGAGGTGACGTGCCGCATGAAGAGATAAAGGGCCACATTGGCCGATAGTGTTAGATGTGGGAGAGGGCAAATCAAAGTACGCATGTAAAAGGGGAACCTGTATTTATGGGGCAAATAAAGGAAACACAAGAGATAGGTGCATGGAGGTGGAGTGGAAAGCGTGCCAGGTGCTCGTTGCTAAGGAGCATCGTCAGGTCATTAGAACCTGGCGATATGCAGAGCGTCCTGCTGCCGCTTGGCGCTTTCGTTTTGTGGCTATTTTCGCTTCAAGCTGTGGATGTACGCCAGATGAACGATCTGGGGCTGATTTCGGTGCTACCGGCTGCAAATATTATTGCGCTGGTGATTCTTAGCACCAGCTTTTGTCTGCTGTTACAACGATCATCGTGGCGTGTGCCGTTGATTATATTGCATGTTGGCTTGCTGATTATGATGTTGTATGGCGTCACGGCCTTAGTTGAGGAGGTTCCCCGTTTTAGTATCGTTTATCGCCATAATGGGTATACCGAGTTTATTATGCGTACCGGTACTGTTAACCCTTATCTGGACGCGTATTTTAGCTGGCCTGGCTTCTTCGTCCTGAGCGCATTGGTGACGCGTGTGGCTGGCTATCACGATATCCTCAGCTTTGCGGCCTGGGCTCCCGTGTTTTACAACCTGCTCTATCTCGCGCCAATGTACATGATCTTTACATCGGCAACTACGGATAAACGTCTGGTCTGGCTGGCCGTGTGGTTCTTCTATCTCTCCAATTGGATTGGGCAGGACTACTTTTCGCCGCAAGGACTCGACTTTTTCCTGTACCTTGTGATAGTTGCCATCCTGGTAACGTGGTTCAAAACGGCTCCATCGGCTCGCTTCCAGCGTCAAGAACTGGCGAGCGGAGGCCGTTTGCGCCGTTTTTCCCGCTCTATCTTGCTGTGGCTAACTGCGCCCGATGCGCCTGGCCCTCCGACGACGCGCAGACAACGCCTGGCCTTGATTGCCTGTGTGCTGGTAATCTTCGCCTTTGTGGTGTATAGCCATCCCCTGACGCCCTTTCTGGTGATTGCAACGGTGACTGCGCTGGTGGTTTTTCGCCGCTGTTCCCTCTGGTGGCTGCCAATTGTGATGGCAGTGATGGCTCTCAGCTGGCTGTACTTTATGGCACAGGTTTTCATCTCTGGCCATAGCGCAACCATCTTTGCTGGCTTCGGTCAGATCGGCAGCAACCTGGGAGATAGTGTAACAAGCCATGTTGTGGGCGATCCAGAGCATACGTTTATTGTCCAGCTCCGTATTTTGATGACGCTTCTGCTCTGGGGATTGGCGCTCTTTGGAGGTATTCGCCGCCTGCTCGAAGGCCATCGCGATGTGACGTATGTGCTGCTGGCTCTGGCCCCATTCCCTTTGATTATTGTGCAGTCGTATGGCGGCGAAGCGTTCTTGCGTATCTACCTTTTCGCGCTGCCCCTGATGGCCTTTTTCACTGCTGCGCTCTTCTACCCCCTCTCCTCTGAGGGAAGGTCGCACTGGGTGAGCGTGGGTCTGGTAACCATGTCCCTGATATTGCTGGCAGGCTTCCTCTTTACCCGTTATGGCAATGAGCGCATAGATTATAAAACCAATCAGGAGCTGGCAGGCTTGCATTACCTCTACAAGATTGCTGCTCCTGGCTCGCTGCTCGTACAGGCCTGGGATAGCGGAGCCTGGGAATTTCAAGGCTTTGGTGTATACGACTATACTACTTTGTCGGATACTCCAGTGCTAGCAAATGCGGTGGGCAAGATAGATGTGAACACGGTAACGCAGTATATAGAGCAGTCGAAACGGAAG
>DASTZT010000772.1:0-8591 GCA_035764225.1 Ktedonobacteraceae bacterium | reverse complement strand
GTTGCGGGCCGAGGTCGATCCGTTGGCAATTGTAATAAGGTCGGTAGAGCCGCCAGCTGCTTTTTCCAATAGCCGAGCTGGCGTTCAAGCACTTCTCCTTGCAACCACTGGCGTTGCCAGAGAGCGTAATCGACATATTGTACCAGCAATGCTGGCAATGAGGATGGACGGCCTTCTGCAAAGGCGGTGTAGTGGGCCATGATTTCCTGGTACAGCACCTCCACCGACCACGCGTCTGAGGCAATATGATGCATCGTAATGGCGAGGATATACTCGTCTTCTGCCAGTTGGAACAACGCCGCCCGTAGCGGGAAGTCCTCGGTCAGGTCGAATGGTCGCGCTGCCTCCTCTGTGATCTGGCGCTGTGCCTCTTGCTGTCGTTCCGCCCCATCTAGATGGCACAAATCGGTCAGAGGGATTGGTAAGGTATCCGCTGGCAGAATCTTCTGGAAGGGCACTCCCTCTACCTCTACAAAGACGGTGCGGAGGACTTCGTGCCGTTGTATTACCGCGCAAAAGGCATATCTGAGAGCTTCTACATTGACTGGCCCTGATAAGCGTAATGCCAGCGGGATATTGTAAGTTGACGTATCCGGCTCTAAGCGGTCCAGAATCCAGAGCCGCTGCTGCGCGAACGAGAGGGGAAAGAGCTTTCCTTCTCCCCGCGATACCGCTTTTAATGGCGGGGCAGATGGTGTAGAAATAATACCTTGCTGCTGCTTTAGCTTCTCTAAAAGTTCTTTCCTTTTTGTGGAAAGATCCAGGGTTCGATGCATTGTATCGCTCACAGGATAATCCTCCCCTTGTAACTACTATATTCTCGGCATATCTTCTCAGAAGAAGTTTTTCCGGCAATTCTTACTTCTCTGGTAAATGACGCTGTGTGTATCAGGGTATTTATACGAATATAGTTTACCGGCTCTCCTAAGTTATTACATGTGCCTAAAGGTACATTGCTGGCGAGAATTATTGGCGCTTTACAACTTTGCGTTTGGTGGACATCTGATAACACACTTGAAGAATTCGGTAGCGGATTTGCCGATAGAGGATGAGAAAAATTCAACCTCAGACCCGATTGTTTTTCATGCTAAGCTCCTGCTATAAGTGGAGAAGTAGTTATACGGCTCTTTGCACATACCAGCAATATCAGGTTGCCATTCAATCGAGTGAGTGTCTCAGCTCCAGAGACCCATAGTGGGGTATCGCAAGCTCTTCGTTTCTCTGGAGCTGACTCACTAGCTGCGGTAGCAGCGTTCTCGATTGCTTTTAACAGGTGTTATCAGGGAGGTTTTCATATGAGAAGGACTATGGCATCTTCTACGATAGAGGTCAATACGATTGCCCATCGTTTACGTCAACATGCGTTAGAGCGACCAGAACAGCTCGCATATACGTTTCTCCAATATAGTGAAGTGGATAATGAGAGCTTCACCTATAGAGATCTGGATTTTCGTGCTCGCGTCATCGGGGCATACCTACAGCAGCAGGGAGCAGAGGGAAAGCCGGTTTTATTGCTGTTCCCTTCCGGTTTAGAGTATATCGCGGCCTATTTCGGCTGCCTCTATGCAGGGGCCATTGCGATTCCTGCCTATGTTCCGCATTCCGCACGCGACCTGCCACGCATTCAAGCGATTGTAGCTGATGCTCAGGCAAATATTGCCTTGACCACTGCGAGCGAACTCGCCAAAATAGTGCGCTGGCTCAATAAGGCTCCCGACCTTGCCCAATTGACCTGGATGGCGACCGATAGCCTGGAACTGCACCTGGCTGAACTGTGGCAGGAGAGCTTTATTGATGAAAATACGTTGGCATTTCTGCAATACACTTCTGGTTCAACAACGACGCCTAGAGGTGTGATGGTCAGTCATGGCAACCTTGTGCATAACCTGGGGATGCTCCACGCCTACTGGCGAGTGGATCAGACGGCCAATCCGGTGGGCGTCTACTGGTTGCCGATCTTTCATGATATGGGCCTGATTACCAGTATCCTCTCACCACTGTATAGCGGTTATCCCGTCTACTTTATGTCACCGACAGATTTTTTGCAGCGTCCATTGCGCTGGTTGCAGGCCATCTCCAACTATCGCGGCACATTTACCTGCGCTCCCAACTTTGCTTATGAACTCTGTTTACGTCGGGTCTCTACAGAAGATTTGCCCAGTCTGGATCTGAGCTGCTGCGAAGGGGCAGGCATTGCGGCGGAGCCTGTGCGCAGCGATACGGTTGGACAATTTACCCGTTACTTCTCGGCGTGTGGCTTCCCCCAAGATGCGTTTCGACCCGCCTATGGCCTGGCTGAGGCCACGCTGGTTGTGACGAGCGGCTATAAAAACGAGCCCACTTACATCAAAGCCGTGAACGAGCGGCGCATGGAAGAAAACTACGTGGAAGCTGCCGACGAGTCTGAACAGGCTGTCAAATACATCGTCGGCTGCGGTCGGCCCATTCACGGTCAGAGGGTGGTGATTGTTGATCCTGAGACGCTATTGCCCTGCGAAAGCTCGCGCGTAGGAGAAATCTGGATCTCCGGTCCAAGCATTGCCCAGGGATACTGGCGACGGCCAGAGGTCACAGCCGAAATGTTCCAGGCCCATCTGGCTACAGGGGAAGGCCCCTTTCTGCGCACCGGGGATCTCGGCGTATTTCAAGACGAAAATCTTTTCATTACCGGGCGCATCAAAGACTTGATTATTCTAAATGGGCGGAACCTCTATCCGCAAGATATTGAATTCACCGTCGAGCAGGCCCATCCTGCCATTCGTCCCGGTTGTTGCGTGGCCTTCTCGGTTGAGCAGGAGGATGAAGAACGCTTGATTATTCTTGCTGAGATCAATCATCACTACCGCCCGGATAACGTTCCTGTTGAAAGCGAAATTCCTCAGTTGGTTATGCAAGAGATTGTGAAAAGTGTGCGCAGGGCTGTTACTGAGCGTCATGAGGTCCGAGCGCACCAGGTTTTGCTTCTTAAAATTGGAGGTGTGCTTAAGACATCCAGCGGTAAACTGCGGCGACGCGACTGCCGTAAGGCGTTTTTACAAGGTACGTTGAAGGCCTGGAATGACCAGGTAATCTCATCATCAGGAGTATAAGGCTGGCGAGAGCATAAGGACATGTAGTATAGAAAGAAAACGAAGATGAGTAGTATATCCAAAGGGTCTATTGACCTTTCCGACAAGAAAAAGGCGCTTTTCAAACGCCTGCAAAAGGAAGCAGCCGCCCGCCTTTCTCCACAACAAGGGCCATCTTCTGCCAGTCGCTCTCACATTTCGCCCCGCGCGGATCGCTCGACCTGCCCGCTTTCGCTATTCCAGGAGCGGTGCTGGTGGCTGGAACAGCTAAATCCAGGAGATCCGAACCTCCAGGTGATATCTGCCCTTCACCTCGACGGAGTGTTAGACATTGCCGTACTACGCCAATGTTTACAACAGTTGCTCCAGCGTCATGAACTGCTCCGAGCCGTTTTTGCTAATCTGGATGGAACTCCTGTGCAATCGATTCTTCCAACGATGCCTGATGAGATTGTGCTACTCGATCTTGCCCAACTGGACCCTGATGCAGCAGAAAATGCTCAAGCTCAACTCCTTGTGCCTCAGCAACCCCATAGCTTTGATCTGGCAAACGGACCTCTGTTCAAAGCAACGCTCGTCAGATACACTGATCTCAAACATGTTCTCGTGCTCTCGCTTCATGCCATTGTGGCGGATCAGGCTACACCTGTCTTGCTCTGTCACGAGTTGATAACTCTTTATCACCATGCGATAACAGGCCACGCTGTTGCGCTGCCTGAACTTCCGCTCTGTCATGCTGACTATGCGAGTTGGCAGCAGCAATATCTCCAGCACGCTCCCCTGGAGGAAGAACAGACATACTGGAAACAGCAGCTCGCAGGCGCTCCTTTGACACTGAACCTGCCCTTCGATTATCAGCAACCTGCCGCATCGGCTCCTCGCCAGGCCAGTTCTACACTGGAGCTGGAATGCGCGTTGGTGCGACAGGTGCAGGATTTTTGTCAGCAGGAAGAGATTACGCTTTCTCATCTGCTGTTTACTGTTTTTTCACTGTTGCTCAGTCAATATACGGGTCAGAAGGATATTCTCTCAGGTTTTCTCAGTCCGAACCGGGCGGCTGAACTGGAGCCGCTCGTCGGACCTTTTGCTGATATCCTCCCTATTCGTATCCAGCTTGCTGATGAACTCTCTGGTCAGACATTATTACGGCGTGTGCGACAGATCCTGTTTGATGCGAGCAAGCATCAGGATCTGCCTTTCTCTCAGATTGTCGAGGCCGTTTACCCTCAGCACGACCTGACCAGGCTCCCGCTGTTTCAAACCGTTTTTGCCCACCATCAACTCCCATCTTGCCAGGCTCAGTCCTCTGGCCTCGTTGCCCGCTTCTTACCCCTGGCCTCATCCCTCTCTCTTCAGGATCTGGCGTTTATCTTCTCTTCCAGTGATCAAAGTCTGCACCTTACCATTGTGTATAACAACGATCTTTTTGCTGCTGACAGCATTACGCGGCTACAAGAGCACTATCAGCAACTGCTGCGATCCTTTCTGCGACATCGTGCAGGGCCGCTTTCGCGGCTATCTTGCCTGACGCCATCGGAACAAAGCTGCCTGTTGCATGATTGGAATGCCGATTCGCTGGCCCACTTGCCTGCGTCCGATCAATGCATCCATCATCTCTTTGAGCAGCAGGCCCAACGTACGCCACACGCCATTGCTCTGAGCGATGGTCGCCAGCAGCTCACATACGAACAGCTCAATTGCCAGGTAAACCAGTTGGCGCATCTCTTGCAGCGTCGTGGCATTGGACCAGAGCGGTTGGTGGGCCTCTGTCTCTCGCGCACGCCGGATCTAGTAATTGGGCTGCTGGCGATTCTCAAAACCGGTGCTGCCTATGTTCCTCTCGATCCCACCTACCCACGCGAACGGCTGGCCTTCACTATACAGGATGCACGGCTAGAACTGGTGCTAACGCAAAAGGATCTGGTAGATCAGATGCCATTCTCTGCCGATCAAGCTCTTTGCCTGGATGTGCCTGGACTCTACACTGGGGAACGCTCTGACAATATTACGCGAGAGATGAGCAATAAGCATCTGGCCTATGTGATCTACACTTCTGGCTCTACGGGTCGCCCCAAAGGCGTCTGCATCAGCCATTGGAGCGCCGTGATTTTTCTCTTGTGGGCGCGTCAGCAGTTCTCTGATGAAGAATTGGCCGGTGTGCTTTTCGGCACTTCCGTTTGCTTTGATCTCTCCATCTTTGAGCTTTTCGCGCCGCTGAGTTGGGGAGGAAAAGCGATCCTGGCCTCGAACGTGCTTGATCTGCCAACCCTGGCTGAAAGCGAATATATTACGCTGCTGAACACCGTTCCTTCAGCCGCGACGGCATTGCTCAATGGTGCAAACTTGCCGTCCTCGCTGCTGACGATCAATCTAGCGGGCGAGGCGCTCACTCGTGATCTTGTGCAGACCCTCTATCAGCGAACAAGCGTGCGCAGAGTCTGCAATCTCTATGGCCCGACCGAGGATACCACTTACTCAACCTGGACTCCCGTTGATGCGGAGGAGCAAGGTCCGGTTCCCATCGGTCGCCCCTTAGCCAACACGCAAGCCTATATTGTGGATGTCCATATGCAGTTGGTCCCGCTTGGTATCGCAGGTGAACTGTATCTTGGCGGTGACGGTCAGGCACGGGGCTATCTCCATCGCCCTGATCTGACGGCAGAACGTTTTGTACCCGATCCTTTCAGCGTCGTGCCTGGGCGTCGGCTCTATAAAACCGGCGATCTGGCACGCTATCGCCCTGATGGAACCATCGACTATCTGGGACGACTCGATCATCAGGTCAAAGTGCGCGGCTTCCGCATCGAGCTGGGCGAGATCGAGGCCCAGTTGCGCCAGCATCCCGCTATCGAGGATGTCGTGGTGGTGGCCTGGGAGGAAATGCCAGGCGAGAAACGTCTGGTGGCCTATGTTGTTGCTTGCTCTGAGCAGGTGCTTGAGCCTTCATTGCTCCGTTCCTATCTGCAAGATCTTCTGCCTGCCTATATGATCCCCTCGTTTTTTCTGATGTTGGACGCGTTGCCACGAACGGAGAACGGGAAAGTTGATCGCAAAGCTTTGCCTGCCCCCGATCCTGCGAAAGCGCGTCTGACGACCTCGGCCCATGACCTTCCTCAGGGCGAACGCGAGCAATGGCTTGCGCTCCTCTGGCAAGAGGTGCTACAGCTTGCTGTGGTTGGGCGACCCGATAACTTTTTTGCGCTTGGCGGAGACTCTTTACGCGCCATGCAGTTGCTCGCGCGCCTGCAGAACGATTTTCAGGTGCATCTCTCGCTCGCGGACCTTTTTGCTGCCCCTACGATTGCACAACTGGCTGATAGATGCCGCACTGCTACGCTTCAGCCAGTGCTTGAACCAATTGCAGCTCTCCGGCCCCGTTTGGTCTCGCCCGACATGGCTTTTCCTCTCTCCTCTGGTCAGCAACGCCTCTGGTTTGTCGATCAGCTTGAAGCAGGCACTGCGATGTACAATGTGCCGCTGATCCTGGCGCTGACTGGCCCACTCAATCGCCTGGCTCTTTATCAGGCGTTGCACGAGATGATCCGCCGCCATGAGACCTTACGTACGACGATTCGCGTGAGCAAGGGCAGTCCATTCCTGTCCATCGCCGACTGTCCCCGACCAGCTCTTGCTCTGGTGGATCTTTCGCTCGCGCTGGGAGCTGATGCGCTTGAAGTTGAGAAGCCCTATGAATGTCCTGCTGTGTTGCGTAAGATGAGGGAGGAGGTACAGCGTCCGTTCGATCTATCTTCTGGGCCTTTGCTGCGCGTGTGTCTATTGTGCGTAAAAGAGAACTATCATATCCTGATGCTGACAATGCATCACATCATTACTGATGGCTGGTCGCTAAATATCCTGACGCAGGAACTGAATACGCTCTACAATGCGTTCGCCGCTGGTCACCCTTCTCCATTGCCTGAGCTAGCGATCCAGTATCGGGATTTTGTCGCCTGGCAACACACGCATCAAGCCCAGAATTTTGGAGCGGGGCTGGCTTATTGGAAGGAGTGCTTTACCCCTCTGCCGTCCCCGTTAGCGTTGCCCACCGATTATCCTCGTCCCGCCATGCAAACTTTTGTGGGCGATTCGCTGCGTTTCCAGATTGGGCATGAACTCACGCAAGAGATCCACGCAATCAGTCAGCAAGAAGGCGTGACCACCTTTATGACGCTGTTGACGGCTTTCCTGGTCGTTTTGATGCGCTATAGCGGTCAGGAAGATCTTGTCGTCGGCACCCCTGTTGCCAATCGCTCGCGCACGGAGCTAGAGCGGCTCGTTGGCTTTTTCGTCAATACGTTGGCCTTACGCGCCGATCTCTCTGGCAATCCTACTGGTCGCGAACTGCTGCAACGAGTGCGCGTGGTGACGCTGGATGCCTACAGCTATCAGGAGATTCCCTTTGAGCAGGTGGTCGAGGCCGTCCAGCCCCAACGCGATCCCTCGCGTTCCCCCCTCTTCCAGGTGCTCTTTGTATTACAGAATACGCCTGCCTTTGCCCTGAATCTTGCTGGACTGTCTGCTCAGACGGTTGAAGTTCTGCCCCCGACCGCCCAGTTTGACCTTTCCTTTATCCTGGAGGAGAGTCCCTCCGGGCTGAACTTAACGATTGAGTACAATACGCAGTTATTTGCACAGGCCACGATTGAACGGCTACAGGCTCACTACAAGAATCTGCTGCATAGCCTCTGCACACAACTAGATATCGCGATTCAGAATTTACCTCTGTTGAATGAGAGCGAGTGTACACAGATAGTCGCTGACTGGAAGCAGCCCGCAGCCGCCTCCCTGGCTGAACGTTATTTGCATGAGCTATTCTCTACTGTAGATGAGGCAAAGGAATTTCCTATAGCCAATATACACTGCTACGTATTGGATGTATTGCAGCGCCCGGTTCCCATTGGAATGGTAGGTGAGCTGTATCTGGCGGGCGAGATCGTGAGCAGAGGCTATCTAGAGCAACCCGGATTGACGGCGCAACGCTTTATGCCGGACCTGCTGAGCGAACAGCCAGGACAGCGTATGTATCGAACGGGCGATTGGGTGTATCGACGAGCAGATGGTGAGCTGGTCTATGTGGAGCGGGTCGATCAACAGGTGAGGCCGCGTCATAATGGCAAGAAAGCTTTGTCTATGCCAGATCAGGTGTATCCTGCCGAGCAGGACGTTGTAGCAGATTTGCAAAGCCCTGAAGAAGAGAAGCTGCTTCAGATTTGGAGAAGGGTGCTCAGGAGAGTGGTGGTGGGGCGAAGGGATAATTTCTTCGAAATCGGGGGGCATTCGTTGTTGGCAATGCAGGTGCTGGCGGCGATCCGTGAAGAACTGCATACGGACCTCTCCATTCGCCAGTTTTTTGCCGCTCCCACGATTGCCGAACTGGCTGCTGTGATCGCTTCAGGCGTTGCGCCAGAACCAATGCTGCATGATGAGAGCCAGAAGGATGCGCTTCCGTCACTGGTTCCGGTGGCGCGCACGAGCGAGCTGCCCCTCTCCTTTGCGCAACAGCGGCTCTGGTTTCTCGATCAA